>NZ_JAGGHR010000004.1:0-99680 GCF_024104075.1 Gilliamella sp.
CCCCCTCCATTCGGCAGATCCCCATACCTTACTCACCCGTCCGCCACTCGTCATCAAGTGCAAGCACTCATGTTACCGTTCGACTTGCATGTGTTAAGCCTGCCGCCAGCGTTCAATCTGAGCCATGATCAAACTCTTCAATTTAAAGTTTGATGCTCAATAACTGTCTCTGACATATTCAAATGAATCTTCAGTGTCACTTATCAAGACTTAATTTTTGTCCGTAGACTTTAATCTTTTGTCTCGTAAGTGCCCACACAGATTGTCTGTTTCTTCTTTTTAAAGAGCTAACAGCTTACATCCCTCGTCAACCTTTCGTTGATTTAGTTCGCTGTCTCAAGGGTTGCGTATACTACGCTAACCTTTTTTATTTGTCAAGATCTTTTTTTTAAATTTTTGATATCACTTAATCACCAACTCTTCGTCTGCTTGTCGCTGACTGCGTGTCAGTGGGTGCGCATTATAGGGGCTTAAAAATTTCCTGCAAGTGTTAATTGCAATTTTTTTTTCGTTTGCATTTTATTTGTTCAAATCTACATGTTTAATATATTTGGCATAAACAAAATAAACATTATTTGCTATAGAAAAAACAATTCATTAAGTTAATTTACATGGTAAATATAAAGAACCTCATATTTTTAACGTGAATTTAGAATATTAATTTACATTCTAAGTTTTAAATTTAATAAAGATATTTCAAAGCACCAAGTCAAATAATAGATGATATTATCTAACGAATTGCACCAATAAGGTATTTTGCTTTATTTTTGAAAACTAGCGTTATTATTTTAGCGATGATGACACTTACGATTAAAGTTGACACTAAAAAGATTACAGCTCCCAATGATGCTAACCAACCGTTGTCGGTTTTGATTACATAACCTAGAGGAGAAATATACAATAGCTGTTCAAGTTCTAAAACAATAATTTCATGAATAAAATAGATAGGAAAACTAATATTTGCCATATAAGAAAAGAATTTATATAACTTCCCCTCATTCGTTTTATGATTCAGCCCATCTAAAAAATAAAGCGCTAATATAAATAAAACGATTTTTTGTAATGTATCATAATAAAGTTTTTCTACACCTAAATGACTCATATAGCGATAAGCAAATGGAACAAAAAAACATAAACTAAAAAGAAACACAACTAAGAATAAATTATCTTTAACTGTTTTGATAATAATTTGATAATTTTGTTTTATCATCATGCCAATTAAATAAACTGGTCCATAATGCAACAAATTTAAAATAGGTTGAGTAAAATCAGGTTTAGTAAACACCACAACCCAAAACATAGCAATCAGACCAGCTACAATTAAATTCTTTTTCGACCAAAAATATAATAAAGGAGCCATTAAATAAATAATGATAATCATCGGGATAAACCACAATGGTAGCAGTTGTGTTCCCGTCAGCATCATCCTAACTATTGAACTAACAACACTAGTTTCAGTCGATGAAAACCAAGGTAAATTAGATAAATACTGATAATGAAAAAAAACAAAGCAAAAAATAGATACTGAAATATAAGGACAAACAACAGTTTTAAACTTTGATAAATAATAAGTTTTGGTATCAAATTTATAAGTTAGATGTTGAAATAAAAAACCAGCAATTAATACAAAAAAAGTAGTGAAATTAAAGGCAAATAAATTTAAAAAAGAAAATAAATAACTATTAGCAATTAAATGAGTATTTTTAAACACACCCAAACAGTGACTAAAAACAATCATTATAATTGCAACACCACGTAATACATGTATAGAATGAATTTTTTGCGGTTTATCTGTTACCATTTTAGATACTGTGAATAATGAAATAAACTAGCGTACATTATCACATTTCTATGTAACTGAAACTACAATTTACAAAAATAAATGTCCAAACAAATAAAAAATAAAATATCATTTAAAATTAATTAATTATAAACATCTTTCTGAATTGACCGTGCAAATGAATTTGTGAATTTACCTATTTTGAACTACTCTAATGAGCAAAAACAAGTTAAATATAAAATGAATAAATAAAAAGTAAGACAAATGGCAGTCGAGCTAGCTAAAAACATAAAAGCGTAGGAAGATTTAGGTAAATTAACTGGTTTTATGAACAAACTAGTGATTGATACCGCATTAAATGAAAAAATAACCACGCATCTAGGTCATGAAAAACACCAAAAAACTAAGAAGTAACACATGTAACGGTTATAGCACAAAAACCGTTATACAAGTGATGATGGCGAGTTAGAGCTCACCATTTCACGATTATGCTCTTATCTTCTTTTTTGTTCCACTTTCATTTAAAATCGATTAATCTGTTTATTTTTACATAATCACCAATACAACTCCAGCTTGTTTAATTGCTTCTTCCAACCCTTTATCCCACATATTTTTTACTCCCTCCGTGATTATAACAACTACATAACTAGAATTAGATGTATAACTATAGCTGTTAATTTTAGGATATCAATTCAATCATAATTTGAGGATTTAAAAATTTGTTAAAAACTTTCAGGTAACTATGTGTTTCAGTATAAAAATACAGCTTATAACAGATAAATTGGGAAATTTGTAGTATTATCATTTAGTAATTTGATTAAACTAAATGGATAAGAATGATGATTTTTATAAAAATTTAAAAATAATTTATATTAAAAATCATTAAGTTACTTTTTTTATCATTAAATATTAAGAAATATATGAAATTAAATTGAACTTTTCCCCATTTAGTTTGTCTATATTAACAGATTACGTTTTTCATTTTTTGCCTTCCATTCGAGTTTTCGGGTGGATTTTTTTTTGCCTGATATTTTTTCCATTTGCATATTTTGTAAAATCCTTTCTTCTTCCATTATCTATTAATAACTACTTGCTTTAGTTTTTTGCTTATTTTTTTTGATATAATTTGCACTAATACGTATAGAAAGCTAGTATTACTAAAATTTCCATTATTTAAATAACGCCTTTTCTTTCGTTATCAAGTCTTCTTATAAATTGTTTTAAATTTTTTTGAATATTACTATTTTTAATAAAAAATTGAGTAATGAGCTGTACTTTGGTTGCGAAATAATTATGTGAGCAGAGAGATTATTATGTTATTTTCAAAAAGGATACAAGGGCACTTAATCGCATTAATGACAGTGTTTCTTTGGGGAACAACATTTATTGCAACTAAAGTTTTATTGACGGATTTTAAACCAATAGAGATCTTGTTTTTTCGATTTGGACTTGGCTATCTAGCCCTTTGGATCTTATCACCGCGCTTTTTGGCTTGGCAGGGGGTTAAGCGAGAGTTTATGTTTTTATGTGCAGGGCTGTGTGGTGTAACTTGTTACTTTTTATGTGAGAATATTGCATTAACTTATACTACAGCTTCAAATGTTGGAGTAATTACCACTTTAGCACCAATATTTACTGCAATACTATCTATTTTCTTTTTAAAAACCGAAACACCACCTAAACGTTTTTATATTGGTTGTTTATTTGCAATTATTGGTGTTGGACTAATTAGCTTTAATGGTAAGTTTGTGCTTTCGTTAAATCCACTTGGTGATCTGCTTACTATGTTGGCTTGTTTATTTTGGGCTTGTTATTCGATTTTAACTAAAAAAAGTAGCAATTATGGTTACAATACTATTTTGTTAACAAGGCGATTCTTTTTTTATGGTTTGATGTTAATGTTTCCTGTGTTATCTATCTTCGACTTTGATTGGAATTTATCACGTTTTACCGATCCCGTTAACATTTTTAATTTTTTATTCTTGGGTGTTGGTGCCTCGGCTATTTGTTTTTCATCTTGGAACTATGCTGTTAAATTAATTGGTGCAGTTAAAATTAGTATTTATTTATATTTAGTTCCAATTCTTACTATTATTGCGGCTGTTATTATTTTGAACGAACCTTTCACCTGGATTGCTGCTATCGGAACATTATTTACGCTTTGTGGTGTGTTATTGTCAGAAGGTAAAATTCGCATAAAAAGAAACTAATTAATTTTAATACTTATAAAAAGCCCAAAGGCACATGAGAGCTTTGGGTCTGAAAACGGTTTTTATATTTGAGATGGTTAATTAAGTTATTGCGTTCTTTTATCGATTGCATCCATGATAATTTGCCCTAAATGCTGATAATCTTCGTCAAAATGATGGCCTCCGGGTAATTTGAATGCTTCACCTTTCATTTCTGGCTGTAAACATCCAGTATCGTCTTTCTCTTCTTCACCATAAATACAAAATAGTTTACTCGCTGGTATGTTATTAACTTCTGGACCTGTTTTCATTTCATTACCAGATTGACCAAGCCAACCACTGATTTCAATTTCAAAATTAGCATTTTTTGAAAATGCGATCATCACAATCGCTTGAACACTATTTTGATCTGTAGTTGATAACCGGTTATAAAGTGCAGGTAAAATATCTCCACCGAATGAATAGCCTGTAAGCACGAAACGAGTTGTACCCCATTTTTCGCGATATTGTTGCATCAAATAGGCGAGATCTTTTGCACTACGCTCAACAGAACGGTGTTGCCAAAACAGTTTTAAAGCATCGACACCAACAACAGGGTAACCATGCGCTGCCATATATTCAGCAGATACTTTGTCTAAGTCACGCCATCCCCCATCGCCAGAATAATAAAGAGTAACGGTTTTAGGATGAACTTCTTTACTCGTTGCGGGTAATTCAATAACAGGTAGCTGTTGGTGATCACCAAATAAAATTGAAGATAAATGCAAACTTAAAAGCTCAACAGGTGAGGTTTGGTATTCGCCAATTCCTGTGGTGACAGCAATCTTTTTCTGTTCTCGTGGGAATACGGCAACATTTTCTTCGGGTGGATTATTCCAAATTACTTGCCACGTTCCGTGGTTAGCTTGACTTGGCAATGGATCATCACAATCTTTATGATCTAATATGAATTCTATTGATAATGCTTTAGCATCATCACTTTGCTGTTCTGCTAGCCATCGATAAGCAAAAGTGGCACCTTCTCTCATACCTGCGACAGCAAAATTAGACTCTCCTAATATGTTTACAGCTTGGTTAAAGCGATTTTTTTGCTCAGCACAAGTTGCTTGCGGTTTTAATTCAAACTGAACTAGTTTGGCGCCCATTTTTTCAGATAAGTTTAATAGTTGTTGTTCTGTAAAATGATTGTTGTTAGTTGCGACAATAATAGCCGCAGCTTCGGCTGTTTGTTTAGGTTTTGCCGATATAATAGAAAAGTCATTTTCGATTGTTATCGTTTTTACTGACGCACTATCTTGGTTTTTTATCAAATACCAACCAACAAATCCTAATAGTACTATGAGTATCATAACAATTAACAACAAAATGTAGCGTATTATTTTTTTCATATTATGATCTCTTATTCTTTTTTAATCCCGTTATTCCACCTGAAATTAGCATGGTGGTATCAATGATTGCAACTAAAGGATCAAGTCCTGCTGGTGCAGCCATATAACGTGGCTCCCAGTGTGTTGCAAACTTCTCTTTAAAGCGACGTAATCCTTGGAAGTTATAAAAACGTCCCCCCCGTCTAAAAACTAATGCACCTAGTCTTTGAATCATGGGAGCGCCTCGACGTCTTTGCATACCTGCAAGTGGAACCATCCCTAAACTGAAGAATTTAAAATCTTTTTGTTGATAATGCAAAATCAACCCAACCATTAAAAACTCCATAGTTAATTTAGGAATATCTTGGACAACACGCATTAAATCAATGCTTGCACTATAATTTTGATTTGTTTCTAGCAGATTTACAAAAGCAATAATACGACCTTCATATTTTATTGCCGCAATAGTGAAATTGTTCAAGTATTGCTCGGAAAAAGATCCTAACGAAAATTGCTTTTCTTTAGCGTGCTTGCTTTTTAACCACGCATCTGAAACGGCTTTTAATTCATCAAGTGGTGCTGTGCCTGGAGAATAAAATACTAAAGATAGACCATCTCGTTGACCACGATTCCAAGTGTAGCGAAGATCTTTATAATCTTTTGAGCTTAAATCAAATTGTTTTAAATTAACTAAGGCTTCTTCACCTAGCTTAATAGTTCTAAGACCAATATCCATATAAAAAGGTAAATTTGCTGCTTTAACTTGATAAAAAACCGGACGAAGATTATGTTGATCACACAAATCTCGAAAAGTCCAAATTAAACTAGCACGATCAGTACTGTTTCCAATTGGATCATAAAGGGCAACCATGCTTCTGCCTCGTTTGGCATACATTATAAAAGCTGTTTGTGATTCATTAAAAAGTAATGACTTATCGCCACTCATGGCAAGCCCACCTTC
Organism: Gilliamella sp.; assembly: GCF_024104075.1. Lineage (NCBI taxonomy): Bacteria > Pseudomonadati > Pseudomonadota > Gammaproteobacteria > Orbales > Orbaceae > Gilliamella > Gilliamella sp. Next base: position 6,298 of record NZ_JAGGHR010000004.1, read on the forward strand.
AGGTTGTTTTGAATCTAAAATGATTTGATAGGCTTTATTTAGCTCGTTTTGTTTTGGTTGAGTTAGAATTGGTGGCGCAGGGCGAAATAACCAAAACAACATAATAAAGCTTAACAAAATAAAACTGCCTAAAGCGGCACGAAGAGCACGCGGTACTCGGCTGTCTAATTCAAATTGCCACCATAAATCGTGACTATAAGGAATATCTTGATATATAAATAAAATTAGCCATACAAAAAGCGCAATAATGCAAAAGCAAATGACAAAGGATTTAATTGAAAAAGGTAATATGCTTAATCGACTTTTACGATAGAAAGCATGTTTAAAATGGATTAATAATATTGCTATAATTAATAATACACTGGCTTCAATCCAATGTAATCCGCGTAAAAGCGAGCAGATACTACCTAAAAATAATAAAATAATCGAAATGCCCCATGCAAAATAGAGTCTTCGTCTTACTCCTACTGCAAGTAATATGCATAAAACGCCAATTAAACTAGCAATTAGATGAGCAATATTGACTATTTTACTGGGGATAAAGGTGCTGACTAAATGGTGATTAAACCCAGGAAGTACACTTGAAAACATCATCACCACACCGGCAAAAAATACAGCTGCCGCCATGATGGGCGCTGCAATTCCTGTTTCTGTCTCTTTAACTTGAGGTGCAGTTAAAAAATGTTTTCCCTCGTTTATTAAAAGCAAAATAGCCGCCAAAATAAGGGGGATTAAAATATAAATAATGCGATAAATGATTAATGCAACGGTTAATGAAGCTATATTAATTTCGGATGAAAATGCCGCTAACATAATGGCTTCAAATACACCAACACCACCAGGAACATGACTCAACACTCCAGCTACTAACGCCAGAATATAGATCATAATAAAGGTAGCAAAATCAGGGTGTTTTGGTAAAAGGAAATAAAGTACTGCGCCAGCCAAAATGGCATCAAATAGAGTAATAATAAATTGGTAAGACGCTAAACGAAGATTAGGAAGACGGATAGGCCATCGAAATAATTGATATAATTGGGTGTTGTTATTTGGTTTTTCTGCTAATCGCTTATTTTGCAAAAAGATAAATAGCACACCATAAAAGCAAATTACGCTACATGCAATTATCCACACACTATTTGCTGATAAATGCAAAGCTAACATCGTATTTTTGGGATGAATTAAAGCGGTAATCGCTGCTAATAGTGGTAACGTGAATCCTAATGATAAGGTAACAAAAATTGACATTCTGGCAACATCAATAGTTGTTAATCCTTGTTTAAAATAGAGACGACAACGCACCGCACCACCAGATAATGCCGACAATCCGATTGCATTACCAATAGCTGAGGCACAAATTCCGCCCAGTACAATAGTTGCGGGTTTCAATTTGACACCCGCATAACGTGCAGCTGACCATTCGTAGCAGATCAACATTAAATAACTACCAATGGCAGATAAACACGAAAATAAAATTGTAGACATTGAAAGGTGATGAATAGCTCTTTTTAACTCATTAACATTAATTGTCTTAAGTAAGTGCCAACACACAATCAGTGCTATAAAAAAGATAGATAGACCAAATAGTAGAGCTATAAATTGGCGATAACGAGTGAAGTATTCTATTAACTGCCAAGGCAAAACTTTACGCGTTGATATTTTCACTTAATCAACTCCAATATTTGCTTTGATAATATTTTGATTCGCGCATTCTACCTTTCCATTTTAGTGAAAACAATCGTAAAAAAATAAAGAAACAATAAAAAAACATTAATTACTGAAATTTTACTATTAATATTGTATGTGTATTTGTTTACCTAAGATTAGATTACTCTAGAAAGAACGTTTTACCTTCTAATATTGTATCTAGACGATGGAAAATGTCTTTTTGCATGTGATAGACAATTATTTTATTGAAATTTTTATGTAAAAAAATAGCCTTTACGCTATAATCGTGTTGACTTAATTTTTAATTTGTGAAACTAGATTTTTTGTTGAAAATGTATTTGCAAAAATCGATCATTACCAAGTAATCACTATGCGATGTGGTAAGTTGACAAGAAATTGTGCTAGCAACGTTATGGTATAGCATTTGTATGATGTGGATATTAATGTAAAGGAACATTATCATGAAGTCAAAGGTACAACATGTTAGAATAAAAAATAAGAAGAATAAGAGTGGGTTAATTAAGCAGTTAGCATTAAGTTATTTTCGTTTTGTTATATGTCGATTATGCTTCTGTAGCAATTTACTGTTGATATTGCAAAAAAACCTCATCACTTTAAAATCAATTTTATTTTTGTGTTTTTGTATAGGAATTAGTCATCCTTTATTTGTATTTGGGGTATTACCTAAAGTTAAGTCAGCAAAAACCGCAAAAGAAATAGAGGGATCAGCACCTTATTTAACGTTTGATGGCGGCAAAACCCAATCATGGGATACAGATAGATTTTTAAATATTGAGCTACCTGATGGTAAGGTGCTAACACCAAAAAACAATCCCTCAACTAAAGCCAATCCGATACCATTGCCGCATGATGGTTTAAAACTTAGCGATATTAAAACGCTTATTCCATTGGGTCAAAGTGCTATTTCAATGACCGATTTGCTGAATAATAATGGTTTTTGGGCTGATAAAGATGGCGATGGTGATATTACCGCAACGGGGAATTTAACTATTATTGGTCGAGATGCCAATGGTACCGAAATGGGATTAGATGATACCTTTCAGGATTGCAATGCGCCCTATAGTGTAACAATGCAAAGTGATAATAGCATTTTATCAACGGCTTATGGCAAACCAAATTCAACTCAGATAGCAGCTAATCGCGCCACCTATTACCTAAATCCGCCTAAAGGCGCTTGTACTTATTCTGCCAAGCCTAACTTATATTTAAGTAATAGTCGAAAAAAAAATTGGGGTGGGTCAAATTATTCAGGTCCACCAAACCAATGGGATGATGCAAAAGGTTTTAAACGTCAAGATTTAAATAATCCGGCATCAAACTTTCCAACCATGGGGGCATATGGGCTATTTTTTACCATGGATATGGTTGATAGCTTAGGCAGTGATATGACGTTTGACAAATCACCAGCAACATCAGGCATTGATTTAACTATAACGGGCAATGGCAGTATTGCCAAGATTCGATTAGTCGGACCCAAAGAGGGGGCTAGCGCTGCCGAGGCAGCAACCGCAGTGCCGACGACCTTTATCTTATATTCCGATAAAGCCAAAACCAATAAAGTATATAGTTTCACCATCAAAAAATGGTTTATCGCAAGAAAGGATTATAGTGGTAGCAATCGTAGTTATGCTCAAGCTGAACAATACTGTAATCAGTTGGGCTATCAAATACCTACAGTTAATCAATTAACTAATGCTAATTCATTCTATTGGAATCAAGGTTTAGCTGGTCAAGGTAATAACTACCAACGTCGTATTGGCGGGGGATTATTGGCAGAATGGGGAGAAACTTATGACTATGCTAACATTAATGATAGCTACCCTGGTAGTAATTTCGAAAGTAATCAGATTTATTGGACTAAAAATACATATAAACCTCCATACGAAAGACCTATGAATCTTCTAGTATATTCTAATATGGGACAAGTTGGCATTTGGTCGGATGGAAATACAGTTTGTGTAAATTAAATTAGCAAAATAATATTATGAATAATAAAAATGATAAGCAACAACAGGGGATTATTCAAGCTATACAATCTTTTGTTAAACAGAAATTATCCAATGATTTTTCAGGTCATGATATGGCACACATTGAACGTGTTGTAAAGTTAGCAAAAAAGATTTTACAGCATGAACCAAAAGCGAACGGTTTTATTGTGATTGTTAGCGCTTATTTACATGATGTGATTGATGAAAAAGTGGTTGCTGATGTGAGTCAAGCAATAATGGAATTGCGTGATTATTTAACATCTCTAAAACTTACCGACACCGAAATTAAGATGATTTTTGCTATCATCGAGAATATGTCATATCGAAAAAATCTTAATAAGAAAAAAGAATTATCACTAGAAGGGCAGATTGTACAAGATGCCGATCGTTTAGATGCATTGGGTACAATTGGTATTGCTCGCACCTTTTATTATGGTGGTAATAAGCATAATGTTATGTACGATCCTAATATTTCACCACGAACTTCATTGGATGAAAATAATTATAAACATCCTAATACTGTTATTAATCATTTTTATGAAAAACTTTTTTTACTTAAAGATATGATGAATACCCCCATAGCAAAAAAGCTAGCCGAGCCAAGACATCATTTTTTAGTTCAGTTTGTTAAACAATTTGAAAAAGAATGGCAAGGAGAGGATTATTCTTACTGAAAATTAGTTTATCGATAATAGTTAGAGTATGAATAATTAATTTTTGAAAAATTTGTATAACGCCTGCCTCTTTTAAGAAGACAGGTTTTACTAAAATGGAATTGGTGTTCCAACTAATCCAAGTACAATAGGAAGAGTGATCAAGCTTAATAAAGTACTGAGCAAGGTCGCACTTGATACCAGTTCTGGATGACTATCAAATTGTACTGACATTAATGTGGTATTGGCGGCACTTGGCATTGCAGCTAGGACAATTAAAACTTGTTTATAAACAGGCTCAATTGGCATAAAGTAAACCATACAAAATGCCACAATTGGTGAAATCACCATACGTGCAAGCAAGGCAAATGAGATTTTAGGATAATCAAGCTGAGTAAGTTTTATTTTTGCCAGTTGCATGCCCAAAATAATCATGATCACTACAATTGATGCGTCACCGATCATTCCGATTGAAGTCATAATCGATTTAGATAAAGGGATGTGACACAATTGGAAAATAATACCTAAAAAAGCACCATACGCTACAGGCATGCGAATAACTTTATTAATAACGTCTTTTTGATTTACAATATCACTATGAGCGCTACCTTTAGCCGCATAGTAAATGCCTACAGTGCTCATTACAAACTGTTGTAATACCATCATTATTACGCCAAGATCAAAGCCGACTGCTCCAAAAAAGATTAATAGTACAGGAGTACCATAGTTACCATTGTTCATAAAACAGGAACTCAAAATCATTGCACAGCGCTCTTTAGCTGAATACTTCATGAGTATCGACCAAATTGAGACAATAATAACTAATGAAAAGCATAAACCAAAGACATAACCAATATAAAATAGATAATCTGTGGTTAAAATATGAGTATAAAACGTTTTAAATGCCAAAAAGGGCGATAGCACATAAAGTGACATTTTCGATAGGTTGGCGACATCAAATTTTAAGGCTTTTTGTGCGATAAAACCTACAATAAAGATACAAAAAATAGGAAATAAAATAATAAAAAATTGCATAAGTTATATCTTTTGGTTAATTAAATTAATTCATTGAATCAAAAGCTATAATGATTGATTCTCGAAGTTTTTGACATGTTTCATCATCAAGCGCTTGATTGTTTTTATCAGTTAGAATAAACAGATCTTCAATATGTTCGCCGATAGTTGCTATTTTAGCGCTCCGTAATGATAAATCTAAATTAGCAAATATTTCGCCCACACAAGCCAGCAATCCCGGTCTATCAAGTGCTATGAGCTTCATATAGGTTTGGCTGTCATTAAAGGCTGAAAGAAAGTTAACCTGAGTCGGCACTGAAAACGATCGCAATCGTTGTTTCGGTGGTTTTATGGTGACAGGTTTGTATACAGGTTGTTGTAGTGCTTTATCAAGTGCATTTACTAGACCTTGGTTTCTATCTTCTTGTACAGTCTGTCCATTAGGCTCTAATACGATAAATGTATCGAGTGCAAATCCTTTTTTATTCGTAATGATAAGTGCATCATGAATAGTTAAATTATGCATACTTAGCGTATTACACACAGTTGCAAATAGATAAGGTCTATCTGGCGAATAAATAAAAAGCTCACTACCACCATGAGATGGATTTGGATTTATGGCTACTAATGTTTTGCCCAAGTCATGTTGCAATAGAATTTTTGCATGCCATACAATTTGTTCGGTTGTATAACGGACAAAGTAGTCAATGCGATAGTTTTGCCAAAGCTCTTTAATAATTTGTTCATCATAATTTTGTTTAACTAAAATGGTTAATGCTTCTTGCTTATTTTTACGTGCAACACTTCGCTGTTCGGGTATTTGGTGTATACCAGAGTCAAAGGAATTTGCTGCACTAAGATAGAGTTCGCGCATTAAACTTTGTTTCCAATTATTCCAAAGCGTTTCGTTTGTAGCACAAACATCAGCTACTGTTAGGCATAACAAATACTGTAAGCGACGCTTACTTTTGACCAATTGAACAAATTCTCCAATTACCGCAGGGTCTTGTAAATCTCTGCTTTGAGCAGTAACAGACATCAGTAAGTGATAACGTACTAGCCAGCAAATTAAATCAGTATCTTTGGTTTCGAGTTCGTGTAGTTGACAAAATTTTTCAACTAAATGAGCGCCAATTTCCGAGTGATCGCCATGCCTACCTTTGCCAATATCATGAAATAGACCAGCAATTACCAATAATTCGAGTTTAGGTAATTTAGCAAATACTTTTGCACTATTAGGATGTTTTTGTTTGCCACTTTCGGTTTTAAGACTATCAAGTTCAAGCAGTAAGCGGATAGTATGTTCATCAACAGTGTAAGCATGGAACAGATCAAATTGCATCATCCCAGATATATGCTTCCAACCCGGTATATAGACAGAAAGTATACCGTATTTATGCATTGGTAAAATGGCTTTATTAATTGCATCTGGGTGCTTGATAATCGACATGAAAAGCACTCTTGCTTTGGCATCTTCACAAAGTAAAGTGGTTAGTGTGCGCCGAGCGGAACGTAATTGTCTAATTGTATTAGAATACAGTCCTGTAATTTGAGGATTCAACAAAATAGTGTGAAAAAGCTGCATAATCATGACGGGATCTTTTTTGAAAATGTCATTATCTTTTACATCAATTAGGTTGTCTCGAACTTGAAAATATTTATCAATATCGTAAGGTTTGTTGTGTGGATTATGTTCAAGTATAGATTCATAAAACAGTTGTAATAACATTTGATTAAGTTCAGTAATATTGTGAGCAACACGATAATAATCATGCATCATTTTCTCAACAGGAGCATTACCTTCGCCTTGATAACCTAACATGTTAGCAATGCTTAACTGACGATCGAATAACAAACGATTATCATAACGAGTTATGACACAATGAAGCGCAAAACGTATTCTCCATAAAAATTTACGACAAGTTTTAAAGTCTTCAATATCTTCAGGGGTTAAATAGTTGAAATCAGCTATTTTTTGTAGAAATTCGCCACCAAAGTGACGAATCGCTATCCATTGAATAATTTGCATATCTCGCAATCCACCTGGACTATTTTTCAAATCAGGCTCTAGGTTATAAGAGGTGCTGTGATATTGCTTATGACGTTCATGTTGTTCTTGTATTTTTGCCTTATAAAAAGCACGAGACGGCCAGATTTTATCGCTAAAAATTTGCTTGTGTAGTTCATCTAATAGTAATTGATTGCCAGAAATAAGCCTTGATTCAATCAAATTAGTCATTATTGTGATATCATTTTTTGCTTCTTGTAGACAGATTCTTAATGTTCTAACACTGTGCCCTATATCTAAATGTAAATCCCATAACAAGCGAACTAAATCACTGATCTGTTTTTCTATCTCTTTAGTCAACGGATAATCACTTAAAATTAAAATATCAATATCTGACAGTGGGTGTAATTCCGCTCGACCATAACCACCAACAGCAATCAAAGCGATACGATTACGTTTAAAGAAGGAAGAAACATGTTTAGGTATTTGATAAAAACGCCATAAGCGCTCAAGTAAACGGTCAATAAATTGACTGCGTAAATGCACTAAGGTATCAATGTCAGCTTGTTGTTCAAACTGGACCATGGACCACTGTTGAAACTCCTCAAGCTGCTGTTTTAGATATGTAATATTTATCTGTTCATCATTGAAATTAAGTGGAGAGACTGGGTAACACAAATGGGTTTTAGTCATAGATATATTATCAAATTAAGACAATTCAATAGCTATATCGTTACCCGATTTTAAATGACTGTCAAGCTACGGTTAGAAGAAAGAAAATTATTATTAATTGATATTAACAACAAAAAAGGAACAATAATTTGTTCCCTTTGTCAAAAAGTTTCAGGTAAGTATGTGTTTGAGTATAAAATTATAAAGTAAAATCGCTTAAATCATCTTCATTAATTTCAGAATCAATTTGTCCAACTAAATATGAGCTCATTTCGGCTTCTTGTGGTGCTACTTGCACATTATCGGAAACAAGCCAGTTATTAATCCATGGAATTGGATTGGATTTAGCTTCAAAAGGTAATTTTAGTCCGACCGCTTGCATACGAATGTTCGTTATATACTCGACATATTGGCATAATATATCTTTATTTAAACCAATCATTGAGCCGCCCTCAAACAGGTATTCTGCCCATTGTTTTTCTTGATTAGCGGCTTGTAAAAATAAGTTATAACAATCTTGTTCACACTCTTTGGCAATTTCAGCCATTTCGGGATCGTCTTCACCACTGCGTAGTGTGTTGATCATAAACTGAGTACCAGTTAAATGTAGCGCTTCGTCGCGGGCAATAAGTTTAATGATTTTGGCATTCCCTTCCATTAGTTCTCGTTCAGCAAAAGCAAATGAGCAGGCAAAACTAACATAGAAGCGAATAGCCTCAAGTGCATTGACACTCATTAAACATAAGTAAAGTTTCTTTTTAAGTTCACGTAAATTAATGCAAACAGTGCGATTATTGATGTTATGTTCACCCTCACCAAATAAATTATAGTAACTTGCATAGCTAATAAGATCATCATAATAACCTGCAATGTCCCCAGCACGTTTTTGAATTTCTTTATTTGTGACAATATCATCAAAAACCACAGATGGATCGTTAACGATATTACGAATGATATGAGTATATGAACGAGAATGAATGGTTTCAGAAAACGACCAAGTTTCTACCCATGTTTCCAATTCAGGTATTGAAATAAGTGGCAGTAAAGCAACATTAGGGCTACGACCTTGGATGGAATCAAGCAGAGTTTGATATTTTAAATTGCTGATAAAAATATGTTTTTCATGCTCTGGTAACGCAGCATAATCAATACGGTCTTGTGAAATATCGACTTCTTCTGGGCGCCAAAAAAAAGAAAGTTGTTTTTCAATTAGCTTTTCAAACATCTCATATTTTTGTTGATCATAACGCGCAACATTCACTGATTGTCCAAGGAACATTGGTTCTTTAAGCTGGTCGTTATGCACTTGCGAAAAGGTACTGTAATTCATACTCATAAAAGAACTCCTACTCATTTACTGTTGCTTTTACCGCTTCCTTTTGACAGTGTAAAAGGCAAGTTGAATGGGGAAATTACTAGTTTTCCCCCGATAAAAAATTGAATTTTAGCGTGTAGCTATTTAGTTTTAATCAAGGTTAAATTTTGCAAGCGCCACCTTCACAGCCATCATCCGAATGGGTTGTTGAAACAATATCACCTTGAATATCTTCAGCGCCATCGCGTGTATTATGATAATAGAGTGTTTTTACGCCAAATTTATAAGCAGTCAATAAGTCTGATAATAGCTGTTTCATGGGTACTTTATTATTTGGGAACTTAGCTGGGTCATAATTAGTATTAGCAGAAATTGATTGATCAATAAATTTCTGCATGATGCCAACTAATTGTAAATAACCAGTGTTATTTGGAATTTGCCAAAGTAATTCGTAAAAATTTTTCAGATGGTTATACTCAGGAACCACTTGTTTTAAAATACCATCTTTTGATGCTTTTACACTAATAAAACCACGTGGTGGTTCAATACCATTTGTTGCATTGGAAATTTGTGACGAAGTTTCTGATGGCATTAATGCCGATAATGTCGAATTACGAAGTCCATAGGTTTTAATTGATGCTCGTAGTGATTCCCAGTCATAGTGTAACGGCTCTTTAGTAATGGTATCTAAATCTTTTTTATAAGTATCAATAGGTAAAATACCTTGCGAATATGTGGTTTGACTAAATAATGGGCAGGCACCCTTTTCTTTAGCTAGATTATTCGATGCTTTTAGCAAATAGTATTGCATGGCTTCAAAGGTACGGTGAGTTAAATTGTTGGCACTGCCATCGGAATATTTAACCCCATGTTTTGCTAAATAATAGGCATAGTTAATAACACCAATACCTAATGTGCGACGATTTAATGAAGAATGACGAGCTGCAGGTACAGGATAATTTTGGTAATCAAGTAGTGAATCAAGAGCGCGTACCGCTAAATCGGCTAACTCTTCAAAGTCATCTAGAGATTCTATTTTACCTAAATTAAAGGCTGATAATGTGCAAAGGGCAATTTCGCCATGTTCATCATTAACGTTATTAAGCGGTTTTGTTGGCAGTGCAATTTCCATACATAAATTAGATTGATGAACAGGTGCTAATTGAGCATTAAATGGGCTGTGAGTATTACAGTGATCGACATTTTGGATATAAATACGCCCAGTTGATGCGCGCTCTTGCATTAATAATGCAAAGAGTTCAACGGCTTTAACTTCGCGTTTGCGGATATTTGGATCTTGTTCGTATTGGTGATAAAGCGTTTCAAACTTATCTTGATCGGCAAAGAAGGCATCATAAAGTCCAGGAACGTCCGATGGGCTAAATAGAGTGATATTTTCGTTTTTGATTAAACGTTGATACATTAATTTATTGATTTGTACGCCATAGTCTAAATGGCGGACACGATTTTCTTCAACGCCACGGTTGTTACGTAATACTAATAAACTTTCAACTTCTAAATGCCAAAGAGGATAGAAAACAGTTGCTGCTCCTCCTCGCACACCACCTTGCGAACAAGATTTAACCGCTGTTTGGAAATATTTATAAAATGGAATGCAGCCTGTATGAAAAGCTTCACCACCACGAATTGAACTTCCTAACGCACGAATTCGCCCTGCATTAACTCCAATTCCTGCCCGTTGTGATACATATTTAACAATAGCGCTTGCTGTGGCGTTAATAGAATCTAAACTATCATCACATTCAATTAATACGCAAGAACTGAACTGTCGAGTAGGAGTACGAACCCCCGCCATAATTGGCGTTGGTAGCGAAATTTTAAAGGTTGAAACGGCATCATAAAAGCGTTTGATATAACTAAGACGTGTATCTTTAGGATAATTAGCGAAAAGGCAAGCTGCAACTAGAATATATAAAAACTGCGCGCTTTCATAAATCTCGCCAGTGACACGATTTTGTACTAGATATTTTCCTTCAAGTTGTTTAACTGCGGCATACGAAAAAGACATATCTCGCCAGTGATCGATAATCTTATCCATTTGTTCAAATTCTTCTTGCGTATAATCTTCAAGCAAGTGTTTATCATAAAGCTCGTTATCGACCAATTTTTTAACGTGTTCATAAAGTGAAGGTGGGGTAAATTGATTAAAGGCTTTTTTACGTAAATGAAAGATTGCTAAGCGTGCGGCTAAATATTGATAGTCTGGCGCTTCTTGTGAGATCAGATCGGCTGCAGCACGAATAATTGTCTCATGAATATCCGATGTACGAATGCCATCATAAAATTGAATATGTGAACGTAATTCAACCTGAGAAACAGAAACATTTTCTAATCCTTCAGCAGCCCATGTAATAACACGGTGGATTTTATCAAGGTTTATTGGTTCTTTCTTTCCATCTCGTTTGGTAACGAGTATTGATTTATTCATTCTTTCATTCCAATGTTAAAGTATGTTTTTAATTATGATAATTGATATTTATCAAAATATACAATATGTAGTACCTATTAATTAAATTTATCACTATATGTAGTATTATTAATCAATAGTTCAGATTTATTAATTAAAATAAAACGTTATTGATTTTAATAGCTAGAATTTATTTTTTCATAAAAAATGAAAAAAAGAACTTATGCCAGTTACCGTCGTGCTGTCGATATCTTTTAATTGATTATCGGCAAAGTAAAAATTTGTGTAAAGCGATAACAAAAAATTTGAAAGCAATTTATCAGGCTACAACAGAACAGCAAGCACAAGCATTTACGCATTTTGGGTCAATTTGGGTTGAAAAGTAGGACTATACTAGCCAGTCGTAGCGTATAGGAACTGGGAAAACTCAGCACCTTGTACTTACCCGCTGACATTTGCAAAGCGAATTTACATCACCAATGCAATAGAATCTTTAAACAGTCCTATTCGCCATATCATCAAGAAATGTAAAGTTTTACAAACAGATAAATCAGTTAAAAAAGTCATTTTTTGGACAATACCACACGCTTGTAATAAATTGGCTATATCAATCCAAAACTAAAAAAAATGCTATAAGTCGGTTCATTATAAAATTTGGTGACTGAATCAACCGTCACCTTGAATAGGTAAATACACAAAATTTAGGGTAGTGCCTTTCAATCTGATTTTCTAGTTAATTTCTTAATAGCAAACGAGCAAATAGGAATAATCTCACGCTTTTCTTGCTGTAATTTTTCTACTACAAGGTCTAATAAATTATCTGCAATACCTTGACCACGATACGCAGAATCAACATAAGTATGATTAATAGTAGCTTTATCTTTCCCGACCCTTGTAAAGGTCATTTCAGCTATTTCTTTATTATTAGCATCACAAGCATAAAAACGATCATTATCTTCTAAAAAATGTAGTGTCATAAAATTACCAATATAACATTGTAATTAGTTTACTATGATTCACATCCATACTTGATAAATAAAAACTCTTTTATTATTAAAAGCAGCCTAATTCCATATCGACTCATTTTAAAGGAGTTAGTAGATAAACAAATAGGTGACTGTCATAAAATATCATTTTTACCAGTTCACCTATTAATAAAACAATCAGATATTTATCTACTACTAATTATGCTTAAATGGCACAATTAACATTTAAAATAATCGTTTGGCTGTATTGTATAGATCCATATCAAATGGACGCTTCATATTATTGATAGCATCTATAATATCGTGATGTACTAATTTACCATTTTGTACGCCAACGCTTCTACCTGCATAGCCTTGTAGCAGTAATTCAACAGCATAAGCCCCCATACGAGACCCCAAAATACGATCATAAGGGACAGGAGAACCACCACGTTGAACGTGCCCTAATACTGTGGCACGAGTTTCGTGATGAACAGCAGCTTCAATGTCTACTGCAAGTTGATTTACATCACACATATGTTCTGTAACAGTCACAATTGCATGTTTTTTACCTTTTGCAAAGCCTAGTTTAATTTCTTCGATTAGATCTTCCTTCGTATAAGAAACCTCTGGAATAATCATAAATTCACAACCACCAGCAACTGCTGCATTTAAGGTTAAATCACCACAATCTCTCCCCATTATTTCAATAACTGAAATTCGGTTATGTGAAGAACAAGTATCACGTAATCTATCGATTGCTTCAACAGCAGTACTAAGTGCAGTAAAATAACCTATAGTATAATCAGTACCACGAATATCATTATCAATAGTTCCTGGTAAACCAATACATGGAAAACCTTCTTCAGTTAATCGCATTGCGCCCATATATGAACCATCACCACCAATAACAACTAAAGCATCAATTTGATGTTTTTTTAGATTAGCAATGGCTTTTTGTCTTACAGCTTTATCTTTAAACTCTGGAAATCTAGCCGAACCAAGAAATGTACCACCACGAGTAATAATATCAGATACACTTGAACGCTTTAGTTGAACAATGCGATCTTCACAAAGTCCCATATAACCATCATAAACACCAAAAACATCCAACCCTTCTGATAATGCTGTTCTCACTACACCTCGAATAGCAGCATTCATTCCTGGAGCATCGCCACCACTGGTTAAAATACCTATTTTTTTTATCATATAAAATAACTCCAAATTATTAACTTTTAGTTATTATAGAGTCTTAACAGATATCTAACAATAGACAATAAAAGCTATTTTTGATTAAGTTTTCTACTTCATCATTTCGATGGGCACAACAGAAATTGGATCTTGATGAATAATCACCGTTGCAGGAGAAAATTCTTTAGAAATATGTTTTTCAATAGCATCAGCAATGGCATGAGCAGTGATTAAAGGCATATCATCGTCTAATTCAAGATGCAATTGAATAAATTTGAGAGGGCCTGCTTGGCGGGTCTTTAGATCATGAAAACCTCTTACATCTGGATATGAAGCAACAATTTCAGCTATTCGCAAATTATCACTATCTGGTAAAGCATGATCTAATAGGTCTTTAATTGCATTATGTGCAATGTGATAAGCATTATAACAAATATACAAAGCAATAAAAATTGCAAAGGCCGCATCAGCATAAGTAATGCCATACCAACTTAAACAAAGTGCAATTATAACAGCAATATTCAACAACATGTCGGAAGAATAATGCAACATATCGGCTTGAATAGCATTACTTTTAGTGATTTTTACAACATATCTTTGATACAAAACAAGAATGCATGTCACTACAGCAGAAACAGTTGAGACAATAATCCCCAACAAAGGTTCCTGCAGTTCATTCGGATAAATAAAAGAGCGAATGCTAGAAAGTAATAAAATTATTGCAGAACCAATAATAAACGCACTTTGTAATAATCCTGCCAAAGATTCTGCCTTGCCATGACCAAAAGTATGATCAGCATCTGCGGGCTTTAGTGCATAACGAACTAAAAAAAAGTTAACACCAGAAGCAAGTAAATCGATACTTGAATCTAATAATGAAGCAAATAAACTTATTGAACCAGTAAACCAACAAGTAATAAATTTAATTAAAATTAAGGAAATAGAGATTGAAACGGCACCTAGCGTCGCTCTTTTAACTAATTTTTCATACAAATGTGAATTTGACATTTAGTACCTATTTATTGATAGGATTCAATTCCCAAAGGAAGAACTAATTGCCGAGCAATTTCAGCTGCTTTTATTCGGCCTAACAACGCATCTATAATTTTTAAAGCAAAATCAATAGAAGTTGCGGGACCTTGGCTAGTAATAACTTTATACAACTCATCAAAATAAACTCTATCGGACTTCCAATTTTTAAACGCCTCTTTAGTGGTTGGATAACCAGTCATATATGCGTGTGGAAATAAGTTATGATGTTGTAAAACCATAGCTGGAGAAGCACAGATTGCAGCAACAATACCGCCACTTTCGTGCGTTTGTTTCAATTTTTCGATTAGCAATGGACAATCTCGAAAATTTTCAGCGCCTTTAACACCTCCAGGTAAAACAACAACATCAAAATCAATGTATTGAACATCCGAAAGTATTTTTTTGGCCAAAATGGTTACCCCTCGAGAACATTCAATTTCACGAGAATTTGAAATACTTGCAGTAGTAACTTTAATATCAGCTCGGGTTAATAAATCGATAGTGGTTACTGCTTCTGTTTCTTCACAACCATTCGATAAAAACACCAATGCTTGCTTTGTCATCATTACGCTCCTTTTGAAAAAACAACTTATTAATTTTTTAGCGAAAATGAATTATTTCACCCTTTCAATATTGGCGCCTAATTTTCTTAATTTTGCTTCAATATTGTCATAGCCTCGATCTATATGGTAAATACGATCAACAGTGGTTAAACCTTCAGCAATACAACCAGCTAAAACTAGACTCGCTGACGCCCGCAAATCCGTCGCCATCACTTGTGCACCGCTCAAGGTTTCAACACCATGGGTAATTAAGGTATTACCTTCAATTTCTGCTTTTGCACCCATGCGAATTAGCTCAGGAACATGCATAAATCGATTTTCGAAAATGGTTTCTTTAATGATTCCTGTACCTTCAGCAACCATATTTAGCAATGAGAATTGTGCTTGCATATCAGTAGGAAAACCTGGATGCGGAGCAGTATGAATGTTAACAGCTTTTGCCCTTTTTCCTTGCATATCTAAACAAATCCAATCTTCACCTACCTCAATCTTAGCACCAGCTTCCTTCAATTTAGAAAGCACCGCATCAAGTAGGGTTGGATCAGTTTTACGGCAAGTGATTTTACTTCTAGATATAGCTGCCGCAACTAAAAAAGTCCCTGTTTCAATACGATCAGGAACTATTTCATGTATACCACCACCTAAACGTTCAACCCCTTCTATCTCAATACGCATTGTACCAGCACCAGTAATTTTAGCGCCTAACATATTTAAGAATTTAGCGGTATCAACAATTTCAGGTTCACATGCTGCATTTTCGATGATAGTTTTGCCTTCAGCTAAAGTTGCGGCTGACATAATCGTAACGGTCGCGCCAACACTCACTTTATCCATGACAATATGAGTACCTTTTAGTTTTCCATTGACTGACGCTTTAACATAGCCTTCATCAAGTGCGATTGTCGCACCAAGTTGTTCAAGACCACTAATATGAAGATCAACAGGCCTTGCACCAATAGCACAACCGCCAGGTAATGAAACTTGTCCTTGCCCAAAACGAGCGACAAGAGGACCTAAAGCCCAAATTGAAGCACGCATAGTTTTTACTAGCTCATAAGGTGCACAGTAGTTATTCAGATGACCTGCATCAAGGTAAATAGAATCATTTCGTTCATATTTTACACCTAGCTGGCCTAGCAATTCCAAAGTTGTATCGATATCTTTTAATTTAGGAACATTTCGAAGTTCTACTGGTTTTTCTGCCAAAATTGCAGAAAATAAAATGGGTAGCGCAGCATTTTTTGCGCCAGAAATAACCACTTCGCCATTTAGCGATGTTGGACCTGTTACGTGAAACTTTTCCATTGTTAACTCTTATGCGTGATAAATTGGCGATTATTATAGAAGCTATTTACTAATAGTTAAATGAATTTCATTAAAAATTGAAAATATCGCTTTTTTGAGATCAATAAAAACAACTAAAAATCAATAAGTTAAAAATTTTATCTTATTTTGAATCTAGTAAATAATTACGATTAATCAATGATTGACTCAAACAAATTAGCGCCTTATAGTGAATATACTATTTTCACATACAATTTGGGTTATATGACATATACCGCAAGATGTCCTTATATCAATACGATAATATTCAGTCGAGGGAAAAATATATTTGATTCACTTGCAAAAACAAGTCAGATTAATAACAAAAATAAATTCATTAAAAAAGAACGTTTATATCTAATTTTATACTGAAACACATAGTTACCTGAAACTTTTTTACAAGTTAACTGGCATAGAGAAGTGCTCATCTTTAATAGTCACACATAATTTAATTTGCTAACATAAACGGTTTTTTAAACATTATAAAACAAACTATACAATAACATGGATTACGATATCGCAATTATAGGACTAGGACCTGCTGGCAGTACGCTAGCCCGTTTACTGAGTCCTTCATTCAAAGTCATTGCATTAGATACAAAACATAAAACGGGAAATGAAGGATTTCATAAACCTTGTGGGGGACTATTAGCAGATGATGCACAAAAAGCCTTTGCTAGGCAAAATATAAACTTACCCGCTGATATTTTAACTGATCCTCAAATTTTTAGTGTCAGAACTTATGACTTACAAACCAAACTTGTTCGCAATTATCAGCGGAGTTATGTAAGTTTTGATCGGCACAAATTTGATCTGTGGCTAAAGTCACTAATACCATCAAATGTAACCGTCCTTCATAATACACTCTGTAAAGAAGTAAGACGCATTATTGATGGTTATCAGATCACTTATCTTGATGAAAATAAAAATGAACACAACGCCACTGCTCAATATGTGGTCGGTGCTGACGGTGCCAATTCTCTGGTTAGACGAATGCGATATCCTCAACATACGATAAGACAATATGTAGCGATACAACAATGGTTTATAGAGCAACATCCAACTCCATTTAATTCTTGTATATTCGACAATGAATTAACAAATTGCTACTCGTGGAGTATTTCAAAAAATGGTTATTTTATCTTTGGCGGTGCTTTTCCTAAAAAAGTAGCGAATCAAAATTTTGAACAATTAAAAGAAAAATTGACTACACAAGGTTTTATTTTTGGCAAACCTCTCAAAACAGAAAAATGTTTAGTGGTTTATCCAAATCGGCTACGTGATTTTTATACTGGTAATGAAAATATTTTTTTAATTGGTGAAGCTGCTGGTTTTATTAGTGCAAGTTCGTTAGAAGGTATTAGCTATGCTTTAGATAGCGCTGAAATTTTAAGTAAAATATTAAATAGTGGCCATCCAAAACCTAATAAATGTTATTATCAACGTACAATACCATTACGCTTCAAACTTTATAGTAAAATTGTTAAAGCCAAACTATTAACAACTCCTTTGTGGCGTAAATTAATAATGAAAAGTAAGATTCAGCATATTGAATAACTTAAAATAAAAAAATAATAATGAAATATATTGGGAAATATTAATTATGTTTGATGTAAACGATCTGATCCGTTTTAACCACGAATGGTCAGAAAAAATAGAGCAAGAAGATCCTGAATTTTTTAAACAACTTGCAGTTGAACAAAATCCTAAATTTTTATGGATCGGCTGTTCAGACAGTCGTGTGTCAGCAGAAAAACTCATTAAGTTAAAGCCAGGTGAGTTATTTGTGCATCGTAATGTCGGTAATCTTGTAATACACACTGATTTAAACTGTTTATCTGTCGTTCAATATGCAGTGGATGTACTTAAAATTGAAGATATCATTGTTTGTGGTCATTTAGGTTGTGGTGGAATTCGTGATGCGGTTGAAAATCCTGATTTAGGGCTAATTAATAACTGGTTACTGCATATTCGTGATCTTTGGTTTCGAAACAGCTCACTTCTAGGGGAATTTCCTCCCGATATCCGTTTGGATGTTTTATGTGAACTTAATGTAATTGAACAAGTATACAATCTTGGACACTCTACAATTATTCAATCCGCATGGCAACGAGGTCAAAAAGTTAATTTACATGGTTGGGTTTATGGGATTCATAATGGCAAAATTACTGATTTGCATATCACTTCATCAAGTAGCGAAAATCTTGAAATTAACTACCGAGAAGCTATTTCTTATCTTCTAAATTTACATAAATCTCACTAATTAGCCCATGATTTTATTTAAAACGATGGATAACTTGATTGCTGCTTCCTCGCCATAATAGACGAGGATCAGCAAGTTCCTGCACAAATTTTCCATCAATTAACACATCAATATAAGGAATAACTGCTTGTTGTTCAGCAGTTAACTCATCAAGCTTATACCCAGTCCAAAGCCAAATATCTTTATTATCGCACTCAGATTTAACACGTTGGACCAGTTTTAATATAGTTGCAACGTTTTTAGGATGCAAAGGATCACCGCCAGAAAGCGATAATCCTTGACGTTTTATTTCAGTATCTTGTAAATCTTTAATGATTTGATCTTCAAGTGCTTGTGTAAATGGTAAACCAGAATTTACTCCCCATGTACTTTTGTTATAGCAACCTGGGCACTGATGTACACACCCGGCAACAAAAAGAACACAGCGAGTTCCTTCCCCATTAACAACATCGACAGAATAATAACGATGATAATTCATAAATATTTATTGATTATTAACCAATTTGACCATTATTTAAATGTTTAACTCGACGTTTTACTTCTTCTTGTTTACCTGCATTGAATGGGCGGGCATCAGGACTACCTAAATATCCACAAACACGACGAGTAACCGATACTTTTGAAGAATCATGATTACCACAACTTGGGCAAACAAAGCCTTTGCTGGTACAAGAAAATTCACCGGTATAACCACATTCATAACATTCATCTATTGGCGTATTAGTCCCATAATAAGGAACTCGTGAATAACTATAATCCCAAACATCTTCTAATGCTTTGATATTGTTAATCATATTTGGATATTCGCCATAACAGATGAAACCACCATTAGCAACTTGAGGATAAGGTTTTTCAAATTCAATTTTTTCGTACGGATTAACCTTTTTCTCAACATCAAGATGGAAACTGTTAGTGTAATAACCTTTATCAGTAACACCTGGAATTACACCAAATTCAGCCGTATCAAGTCGGCAAAATCGATCACATAAATTTTCGCTTGGTGTGCTATATAAACTAAACCCATAACCAGTTTCGTTCTTCCATTGATCCACCGCATTACGTAAACGCTCAACAATTGCCACACCTTTTTCGCGTAATTTATCACTATCAAATGGATGCGTTTGATTTCCGTAAAGTGCATTTAATGTTTCATGAAGACCAATATAACCTAAAGAAATTGAAGCTCGCCCATTTTTGAAAATTTCAGAAACATTGTCATCTTCGTTAAGCCTTACACCACAAGCACCTTCCATATATAAAATTGGTGCCACTCTTGCTTTTACGCCATCAAGTCTAGCAATACGCGTCATTAATGCTTTTTTACATAGTTCTAAACGTTTATCTAAAATTCCCCAAAATCGAGCTTCATCACCTTTAGCTTCAATAGCTATACGAGGCAAATTTAGACTAATTACACCTAAATTATTGCGCCCATCATGAATTAACTGGCCGTTTTCTTCATAAACGCCCAAGAAACTTCGACAACCCATTGGCGTTTTAAATGAACCCGTCACTTCA
Organism: Gilliamella sp.; assembly: GCF_024104075.1. Lineage (NCBI taxonomy): Bacteria > Pseudomonadati > Pseudomonadota > Gammaproteobacteria > Orbales > Orbaceae > Gilliamella > Gilliamella sp. Next base: position 26,920 of record NZ_JAGGHR010000004.1, read on the forward strand.
ACAACTTTATCGTAATTTAAAATATCTGGGTACATCCGTTTACTTGCACACTCAAGTGCAAGTTTCTTAATATCATAATTAATATCGCCCTGTTTATGGTTAATACCATCTTTAATGGCAAAAACAAGTTTTGGAAAAACTGCTGTTTTATGATTTTTACCTAATCCTTTGATACGAACTTTTAAAATAGACTCTTGAATTAAGCGTGATTCCCAACTAGTTCCTAAACCAAAACCAAAAGTAACAAACGGAGTTTGTCCATTAGCTGTGTGTAAAGTGTTTACTTCATATTCAAGAGATTGAAATGCATCATAACACTCTTTTTGAGTGCGACTTTCAGCATAAGCTTCTGGATTTGGGATATTCCATTCTTCAGCCACTTGTTTGTGTTTGTTATAACTAATAGTAACAAACTTTGCTAAAACTTCATCGATACGATTAATGGTCGTGCCACCATAAATATGGCTAGCCACTTGCGCTATAATTTGTGCAGTTACCGCAGTTGCTGTAGCAATTGATTTTGGAGGCTCAATCTCAGCATTACCCATTTTAAAACCATTAGTTAACATACCATCTAAGTCAATTAACATACAGTTAAACATAGGGAAAAATGGCGCATAATCTAAATCATGATAATGAATTTCACCACAATCATGAGCACGAGAAATATCTTTAGGTAATAAATACTGCTTCGCATAATGCCTTGCTACAATACCCGCAAGTAAATCACGTTGAGTTGGAATAACCTTGCTATCTTTGTTAGCATTTTCATTTAAAATGGCGACATTACTTTGCTCAATTAACCCTCGAATATCTTGATTTAGACGGCTACGTTCTTCTCGAGCACGATCACGATCATGACGATACTCAATATAAGTTCTCGCTAATTTTTTATAAGGGCCTGACATTAACTGATTTTCAACTGCATTTTGAATTTCGTTGATATCAACACTTTCACGTTCGCTCATTTGATTAGTAACAACACGAGCAACCGTTTCGCAATAATCAGGATCATGAACATTCGTCGCCACAGCTGCTTTGACAATTGCATCTTTAATTCGAGTCTCATTAAATGCAGTTTGACAACCATCTCGTTTTATTACTACAGGCATATATACTCCTCAATATCCATCAATAACTCGCGTTAGTCACAGGTGTTATACCAACATTAATATTCGTTGTTATTATTCATTTTTTATCAAATCATTAGTTTTTTGATATAATCCCGAGGCTTTCTATCGCTTAAATAACACTATATATAGTAAATAATATTCAATTATACACAATATATAGTGTTTTTCTAGGCTTTTTAATAAATGAAATCACTTGACAAATTTAAAATCAATAATGACAAGGAGTTATGAAATATTGAGATACAAAAGGGGAAAAAGCTATACAAAAGTGCAAACTTACTTGCACTCTTGTATAGCAAAATAAGATTATAAATTGAAAATATTAAGATTCAATATTTAACCAATCGGTATGGAACACACCTTCTTTATCAATACGCTCATAGGTATGAGCACCAAAATAATCTCTCTGAGCTTGAATCAAATTAGCTGGTAATACCGCTGATCGATAACTATCATAATAAGCAATCGCTGCTGAAAGTGTTGGAACAGCAATACCTTGTTGTACCGCTAAAGATACCACATCACGTAATGATTGTTGGTAAGCCTCAACTGTTTGATTAAAATAAGGCGCTAACAATAAATTATCAATCTCATTATTATCGGCATAAGCATCAGTAATTTTTTGAAGAAACTGTGCACGAATAATACACCCTGCTCTAAAAATCTTAGCTATTTCACCATAATTTAAATTCCATTGATATTTATGAGAAGCAGCTTTTAGCTGTGCAAAACCTTGTGCATAAGAGATAATTTTACCCATATACAGTGCTTTACGGACTTTTTCTATGAGCTCCTGCTTATCACCACTATAAGGCGCTTTTTGAGGACCTTTTAACACTTTTGCTGCCGCAACTCGCTGATCTTTAATTGCTGATAGATAACGAGCAAATACAGACTCAGTGATTAAAGATAAAGGCTCACCCAAATCTAAAGCACTTTGGCTGGTCCATTTACCTGTACCTTTATTGCCTGCCGCATCTAAAATCACATCAATTAAATAATTACCGTTTTCGTCTTTATGCTTAAAGATATCAGCGGTAATTTCGATTAAATAACTGTCTAACTCGCCTTTATTCCAATCTGTAAACACCTCAGCAAGTTCATCATTAGTTAAACCAACAGCATGTTTTAATACCGAATAGCTTTCAGCTATCAGTTGCATATCGCCATACTCAATGCCATTATGTGCCATTTTTACATAATGACCTGCACCATTTGGACCGATATAGGCAACACAAGGTTCACCATTAGCTTTAGCCGCTATTTTCTCTAATATAGGAGCAACTAGTTCATAAGCCTCTTTTTGCCCACCAGGCATAATTGATGGACCTTTTAGCGCTCCCTCTTCGCCACCTGAAACACCAGTACCAATAAAGTTAAATCCTTCTGCTAACAATGTTTTGTTTCGACGAATTGTATCTTCAAAATAGGCATTCCCGCCATCGATAATAATATCACCTTTATCTAAAAGTGGACGCAACTCATCAATTACCGCATCGGTACCTTTACCTGCTTGCACCATAATCAGGATACGGCGTGGTTTTTCTAAAGAATTGACAAAATCTTCAATTGTATAATAAGGAACCAATTTCTTATCAGAATGTTCAGCCATGACTTGTTCTGTTTTATCTTTAGAGCGATTATAAATAGCAACAGAAAATCCTCGACTTTCAATATTGAGCGCAAGATTTCGCCCCATAACTGCCATTCCAATAACACCGATTTGTTGTTTTGACATGATTTGGCTCCTTTATTAAACCTCTATAACCTTAACCATAAGGTTTTAACAACACCTAAAACTTAATTAAGTTTTATAAATTACGCTATATTTTGCCATAAAAAAAGCCGTATCAGAATACAATACGGCTCTTTTTCATGACTTTAATGATATTTACTATCAACTGAATAAATCATGAACGTTTCATCATTTCGAAAAACTCATCATTAGTTTTAGTCATGGCAAGTTTATCGATCAAGAACTCCATTGCATCAGTCTCACCCATTGGGTTAAGAATTTTGCGTAAAATCCACATTTTTTGTAGTTCATCAGGCGAAGTCATTAGATCTTCTTTACGTGTACCTGAACGATTAAAGTCAATAGCAGGAAACACACGACGTTCAGCAATTTTACGCGATAAATGGACTTCCATATTACCTGTACCTTTAAACTCTTCATAGATAACTTCATCCATTTTAGAGCCAGTATCAATCAATGCTGTTGCAATAATTGTTAAACTACCACCTTCTTCCACATTACGTGCTGCACCAAAAAAACGTTTCGGACGATGTAATGCATTCGCATCCACACCACCAGTCAACACTTTACCTGATGAAGGAACAACTGTATTGTATGCACGAGCCAAACGGGTGATCGAATCTAATAAAATAATCACATCTTTTTTATGTTCAACCAAACGTTTTGCGCGTTCAATAACCATTTCAGCAACTTGAACATGTCTTGCTGCTGGTTCATCGAATGTCGATGCAACAACTTCACCTTTAACTAGACGCTGCATTTCGGTCACTTCTTCGGGACGCTCATCAATCATTAATACAACTAACTCGCATTCAGGATGATTAACCGCTAAGCTTTGTGCAATATTTTGTAAAAGCATTGTTTTACCTGCTTTTGGTGGTGCAACAATCAAGCCACGTTGACCTTTACCAATTGGTGATGCTAAATCAAGAACTCTTGCGGTGATATCTTCGGTAGAACCGTTACCTCGTTCCATTCGTAAACGAGAATTTGGATGAAGTGGAGTTAAGTTTTCGAAAAGAATTTTATTGCGGGCATCTTCTGGTTTATCGTGATTTACTTCATTTACTTTTAACAAAGCAAAATATCGTTCACCTTCTTTTGGCGGACGGATTTTACCTGCAATGGTATCACCAGTCCTTAAATTAAATCGTCGAATCTGACTTGGTGATACATAAATATCATCAGGACCAGCTAAATAAGAGCTATCAGCTGAACGCAAAAAGCCAAATCCATCTTGCAAAATTTCCAGTACGCCATCACCAAAAATATCTTCACCACTTTTGGCATGTTGTTTTAAGATTGCAAAAATAATGTCTTGTTTTCTAAGTCGGGCAAGATTTTCAAGCCCCATCTTTTTTTCTCCAAGCGCTACAAGCTCGGAAACAGAAGTGTTTTTTAATTCAGTTAAATTCATAATGTTAAAAATTCTTGAGGATAAAATTGATATGTTTGCAATTTAATATTATTTTTGTATATTTGTTTAATTCGCTTATAAAAAAGCTCTCTTACAACACTTAAATTCAATCGATTGCTAAGCTTTTGATGATAATTGAACATTTGAATATAGAATTTCACCACTTTACCAATAAAAACAATGAATTACAGAAAGGGATACATGTAAGAGAAGCACAGATTACACTAAAATCATTAATTTGTCTACAATTAATTGAATATAACTATTATAAATTAATAAATCTAGTAAAATTAAAGACACAAAAAAAGAGTAATGCAAAATTCATTACTCTATTAACCATATTATAAAAACATAAAGTAACTATTACAATTGAGGATTAATAAAATCTCTAAGTTGAGCTTTAGATAAAGCTCCTACTTGAGTGGCAGCTACTTGTCCGTTTTTGAAAATCAATAAAGTAGGAATACCTCGAATACCAAATTTAGGTGCTATATTGGGATTTTCTTCAATATTCAATTTGGCAATAACTATCTTATCGCTATATTCTTGAGCTATTTCTTCCAAAATCGGAGCAACCATTTTACAAGGCTTACACCATGAAGCCCAAAAATCAACGAGTACTGGTTTCGATGATTCATTAACTACTTTATCAAAAGTTGCTTCTGATAACTGAACGATATTATCACTCATTTTTGTCTCCTACATTTTTACTTTTTACAATAATAGAATACTTTGAATTTCTCTACTAGCAATTAGTATAATAGGATATAATTATTAGTGATGTCACTATATTTAGTGTGTTATAATCTGACAATTCTGATAATTATATTCACAACAATAATGATTCAATCATATCTTACCAAAACAACTTTTAGTCAATTTCCTCTTCATCCTTCAGTGTTAAAAGCACTTGAAAAAAAAGGATTTGTTTATTGCACACCAATTCAAGAAAAGACATTACCGCTAACCACTAACGGAATGGATATTGCAGGGCAAGGACAAACAGGAACAGGCAAAACCATGGCGTTTTTAGCATCAACATTTAATCACTTGTTGAATCATGAGCCTTTACCTGATCACAAAATAAATCAACCAAGGGCAATAATTATTGCCCCTACACGCGAATTAGTTGTACAAATATACCATGACGCTGAACGGCTATCTGAAGAAACAGGATTAAAATTAGGATTAGCTTTTGGTGGTGATGGCTATGATAAACAATTAAAAATGCTTTCCACAGGGGTCGATATTTTAATTGCCACAACAGGACGATTGATTGATTATGCAAAGCAAAATTATATTAATTTAGACGCAATTCAAGTTGTCGTATTAGACGAAGCCGATCGCATGTTTGATTTAGGATTTATCCGTGACATACGTTGGGTTTTCAAACATATGACACCACCACAAAAAAGATTAACCATGTTGTTTTCTGCAACATTAACACACAACGTGCGTGAATTAGCCTTTGAGCATATGAATAATCCTCAGTATATTGAAGTTGAACCAGAACAAAAAATTGGGCATCGCATTAAAGAAGAACTATTTTTCCCATCTAACGAAGATAAATTAGCACTTTTACAAACACTAATTGAGGAAGAATGGCCTGATCGTTGCATTGTGTTTGCTAATACCAAAGTAACTTGCGAAAAGATTTGGCGGCACCTTATCGCTGATGGTCATCGTGTTGGATTATTAACTGGTGATATTGCTCAGAAAAAACGTTTATCAATTTTAGAACAATTTACCCAAGGTCATCTTGATATTTTAGTTGCTACCGATGTCGCAGCCAGAGGATTACATATACCTAATGTTACTCACGTTTTTAATTATGATCTGCCCGATGATTGTGATGATTATCGTCATCGAATTGGAAGAACAGGGCGTGCAGGAGCTGGAGGTTACTCAATTTCATTAGCCTGTGAACGTTATTCGCAAAATTTACCTGCTATTGAAAAAGCAATTGATCATGCTATTCCTGTTAGCCAATATGATCCTTCTGCGCTACTGGTTGATTTGCCTCATCCAAAACCATTTAGACGTCCACCACGTAGAAAACCATCAAATTGACTAAACTAAATAGTAGATAGAAAACATAAATAATATCAACCATAAAAAATTATCTAAAAATGTAATTATACTTCATCGTAAAGCATTTTTAGATAACTGTTATTATTATGGTGATATTATTATAAGTACTTTGATCAACATAGCCAGTCAAAATTATTCTTTATATGAGTCATTATCCATCTGGTTTAAAAAACATTGATATTCAAGTTCAATTTCTTTTTTAGTCTCCTTGGACAAAGTTGCAACATGAAAACGATGTAAAGAACTATATAAAACAAACAATATATTAATGGAAATGGTTTCTTTTTTTTGTTTTATTTTATAATATGCATTCAAATAACCTACCTTTTGAAAGGTATCAACATCTTTAATTCCAACACTACACAATAACCTTTCTAACGACAAAGTCATATTTGGCAACTCTTTTATCCGTTTTGCTTTGATTTCGTTTTTTTCATATTGCTCTTTTTTAGTATACTTTATCACCATCTGTACCATAGAAAACAGTTTTTCATGATCCTTAAAAAGTTCATTACCTACCTTATAATAATCAAGCAATTTAGTAGACATGCCTGTCGTTATACTTAATGGCTGCATACCCAAATCAATAAAAAGTGAACGATAATCTGGATGCCCTCTTAAATAAAAGCTTTTTTGGGTAACCCAACCAAACATTATATCTTTACTATTAACACTAAATCCTCCAAAAAACGTTTTAATTGAAATATCTTCAACGTCAGAAAGCTCTGTTAAAATTCGATTTGCAAATGTTGAGCACATAATTAATTTCCATCTAAACTTTATTGAGTAACTGAAGTAACTTAATAGTTAATCTAAATTATAGTTATTTTATATTCAAACTATTTCTAAATTAATACATAAATATGCGATCTGCATTCCATATATAAATATAAAATACATTATTACTTGATAAATTATATTTTTGTGAAATTAAATTAATTTTTGTAAAGAGTTTTAGCAAAGAAAGACAAAGCTAAATAGTTAGAAAAAAAGAAAATAGCTTTAACATTGTTATTCTGTCGTAATAATTATACAATCACGGGGTCATTAATTTTGGTACCTAAATTTTGCCTAATCGAATCAATATGATAAAAAACATCATTACTCTATTTTTTATATTTTATTCTTTTATCGCATCAGCCGATAAAGTGCCATTGATTGATTCGTTAATGCTTTGCAACTCTGATTTTTTTAAAGAAGTTTATAGCAATAAAAATGAACTAGAAAAATATACTAATATAAAAGTTTTTAATAAAAATCAAGCCAATATTGTTATTGAAAATCGCTCTGATATAACTAAAAACTACGTTTATTTCAAAACTCCTATGACTTATAAAAACCTAACAATCATTGGCTATTATGATAGTGCCATGGATCTTGGCAAAATGGGAAAATATTATTTCTGGGGATTTATAATCGATAATGATATTAATCAAATCAAAGATGCTTTGAATTTTGTAGATTGGAAAAATATGGAAGATAACCTACTGTATATCGCAAATCCAAAGATTCGTAATATTAATGACGATCTCCAAACTTGGCATAAAAATACCGGAACTGTTGTCGGTGTTAAAACCATTCCAGCTCCAGATACCACCGAAAAACTGCTATTACTCGAAAAAAGCCCAAATATGAACCTTCTTATTTGTTCGATCCAAGGTATTGTGACTTCTGAGCTACTCAAACAAGAACGACCTGACATTCAGTAATTTAAACTAAATCGCAGATTCATCCATTTCGCCAGTTCGAATACGAATGACTTGTTCAACGTTATAAACAAAAATTTTGCCATCACCAATTTTACCGGTTTGTGCTGTCTTCATAATAGTCTCAATACACATTTCTAAAATATCATCAGACACAATAAGTTCAATTTTCACCTTCGGCAGAAAATCAACCATATATTCCGCACCGCGATAAAGTTCAGTATGCCCCTTTTGACGACCAAAACCTTTAACTTCAGTAACTGTCATACCTGTAATACCTTGATCAGCAAGTGCCTCTCGAATATCATCTAATTTAAATGGTTTAATAATAGCTTCAATCTTTTTCATATTTAATTTACCTTTAATTCAAGATCACCAATTTTTAAATCCAAAAGCAGAAGTAATAGGATAACGGCGACCTTTGCCAAAGTTACGAGCTGTTATTTTCGGACCGACCGCTGATTGGCGACGTTTATACTCATTTATATCAACCAATTTAATAACACGCCTTACAGTTGCTTCATCATAACCTTGCGCAATAAGTTGTTCAACGGAAAGATCAAGTTCGACATAACCTTTCAAAATTCCATCTAAAATATCATAAGGCGGTAAACTGTCTTCATCTTTTTGATCTGGAGCCAACTCTGCTGATGGAGGGCGAGTGATCACTCTTTCAGGAATAACATAAGAACGAGTATTCCGATATTTTGACAATGCAAAAACCATGGTTTTAGGCACATCTTTCAGAACATCAAACCCACCAGCCATATCGCCATAAAGAGTTGCATAACCTACCGACATTTCACTTTTATTACCCGTTGTCAGCACCAGCCTGCGCCGTTTATTTGATAGTGCCATTAAAACAACACCACGACAACGTGCTTGAAGATTTTCTTCAGTAGTATCTTTTGACGTACCAACAAACATTGGACTTAACGATGCCATAAACGCATCAAACATTGGCTCAATCGAAATAATATCAAATTCAACCCCTAATATTTCAGCTTCTTCTTTGGCATCAGCAATACTAATATCGGCTGTATAACGAAATGGCATCATCACTGCCTGCACTTTATCTTTTCCTAGCGCATCAACTGCAATAGCAAGGGTTAAAGCTGAATCAATCCCTCCAGAAAGCCCTAATACTGCACCTTGAAAGCCATTTTTAGTAACATAATCGCGAGTTGCAAGTACCAATGCATCATAAACTGAAGCTAATTGATCATTTCCATTATTATCAATTATCGCCTGATGATTTACACCATATTCAAAAGAAGAAACTTGCTCTTCAAATGATTTTAGCTGACAAACAATTTCACCAAGCTCATTACAAACAAATGATCCGCCATCAAACACCAGCTCGTCTTGACCACCCACTTGATTAACATAAATGAAAGGTAAACCTGTTCGTTTAACATGCTGTTTAACTAACTCTCGACGATTTTTCTGCTTGTCGCAGTCATAAGGCGAAGCGTTAATAGCCACAACAAAATCAGCCTGAGCCTTATGGATATTATCAACTGGCTCAAATTGCCAAAGATCTTCACAAATTAGTAAACCAATCCTTTTACCTTTAAAATCAACTACGCAAGTTTGATTGTCAGCTATAAAGTAACGCTTTTCATCAAATACATCATAATTAGGTAATCGCTGTTTATGATAGCGAGCTAACAATTCGCCATCATAAAAAAATGAAAGGGCATTATAAATATTTTGATCTTGCCAATGCGGATGTCCAACAATAACTGCACAGTACCGACTCGCTTGTTGAATCAACGATAATGCTTTTTGGCAACGAGCTTTAAAATCAGAACGAAAAATTAAATCTTCGGGTGGATAACCACACAAAGCAAGTTCTGGAAAAATAATGAGATCATCGGATGAGTGGCTATTTATCAATTCAATAATCTGTTGAGCGTTTCCTTCAATGTCGCCCACACGCCAATTTTTTTGTGCTAAAACAATAGATAAAGACATATAAAATTTAATATCACAAATAGAAATTATTGATAAGTTTAAATGATTCTAAGTTGCACTGCCACTTTTTTATCGCTAACATGCAACAATAAATCCACTTTGACTTGTCTGGAAATTAATATGCAAAAAACATTAAATGTAGCGCTAGCTAAACGCAGTTATCCAATCACAATTGGTGAAAATCTACTAAGTGAATTTCAACATTTTAAACTCCAAGCAGGGCAACGCGTACTCATTGCTACCAATGAAACCATAGCCCCACTTTATTTACAAACACTAATTGATATGCTTGAAAAGCATGGTGTAAAAACCGATTCAGTTGTTGTTCCTGATGGTGAAAAATATAAGACCATGGAAACATGGAATAGCATTTTGACAACGTTACTGGCAAACAATCATACTCGCAGTAGTATACTTATAGCACTAGGTGGAGGTGTGATTGGTGACATTGCAGGATTTGCCGCTTCAGCTTATCAACGTGGAATTAAGTTTATTCAAGTGCCTACAACGCTACTATCACAGGTTGATTCCTCGGTAGGAGGTAAAACAGCGATTAATCACCCACTGGGTAAAAATATGATTGGCGCATTTTATCAACCACAGTCGGTAGTGATTGATCTCAGTTGTTTAAAAACATTACCACAAAGAGAGCTTTCGGCTGGACTTGCCGAAGTTATAAAATACGGCATTATTTTAGATGCTAAATTTTTTGATTGGCTTGAAGAACACATCAACGATTTACTAAACCTAGATGTTAATGCATTAAGCTACTGTATTTACCATTGCTGTGAACTCAAAGCACAAGTGGTTGCTGCTGACGAAACAGAACAAAACATGCGAGCAATCTTAAATCTTGGTCACACTTATGGGCATGCCATAGAAGCAGAACTAGGCTATGGAAATTGGCTACATGGCGAAGCTGTCAGTGTTGGTATGCTAATGGCTGCACAAACAGCCAAATTACTTGGTAAATTGGATCAAACTGATATTGAACGAATTAAGAACTTATTAATTCGCGCTAAACTACCTGTTAACAGACCAAAAAAAATGTCAATTGAATCTTATCTGCCACATATGTTACGAGACAAAAAAGTATTATCTGGGCAATTAAGGCTTGTTATACCAACTAAAATTGGTCATGCTGAAGTGATAGATGGTATTGATAAAGATATGGTAATTCAGTCTATACAATTAACTTAATCTATAATTGATAACCAATAGTTGCATCATTTACATATAAAAATTAAACGTCTGGTTAAAGTCGGAAAGTCCATTGAAGTTAAATTAAGGCGACAAGCTAAACGCTATAACAAAACCTATCTGGGAGGAAATACTACAATACCAAACGTTTACCTTTACTTAAAAACGAAGCCAAACAAAAGAGGCGAGAGTATTTATTTGTCGGTCAGTATTGATGATTTTTCACAAGAGCTTTATGCAGGCATTTACTCCCAATAAATCCCGATTTAACTAGCACTATTTATACAAACAATGTGTTAACCCTATATCCTTTATCATTGAATGTATTTATTCCAAGAATGGACATGAATATCAAGGCACAGGTGAAGAGCTATTTGTTAAAACGTGTAACAACCATCGTATCCATCAAAAATTCACGAAACTAGCCTGTCCACAAACGAATGGGAAAGCTCAAAAGAGTGATACGATCTTTAATGGAAATGTAGAATAATCAGAAAATATTTAGCCATTAAAAAGATAGAAAACACAATATTAAACGATTTATTAACTATTATAATACCATTAAACCCCATAAAGCGATTTCGAAAAAAACGCCTTATAAGTTTTTAGAGGATTATTTTAACCATAAAGTGTAAATAACCCTGTATTTTCCTACAAAAGCGTTGTTATTTTTATTTTCCAGCGTAATTATAATAATATTTTTATAAATTTTTATTGGAAAACCAATCCTATTCTAGTTTAAGAATAGTTTTTTGCGATTAAACTATTGTCAAAAACTTTCAGGAAAACCTACGTTTAAATCAAAAATCATGATGAAAAATGACAAGAAAATAGATAAATCCACAAAATAATAGTCAATAATAACGACAAAAATACCGCCGCCGAGCCATAATCCTTTGCTCGGCCAGATAAATCATGCCTTTCAGAGCCAATACGATCAACTACACACTCAATTGCACTATTTATTAACTCAGTAATCATCACCACTCCAATTGAACCAAGTAGCAAAATACGTTCATAAATAGAGAAATCAATTAGCATTACAACAATATAAGCCACAACTAATAGAATTAACTCTTGGCGAAATGCAGCTTCATGTTTGATCGCCGATTTTAAGCCTTTTAAAGAATATTTTGTTGCTTTAAGGATACGTAGTAAGCCTGTCGATTTTTTCATTACAATATTCCAAATTTAAAATTACCTTACGTAACCATAGTTCATCAAACGTTGATATCTTCTTTCTAATAATATAGATAAATCCATACTTTCAAGTTCATTAAGATCACTAAGTAACTGTGTTTTGAGTGAATTAGATACAACAGCATAATCACGGTGGGCACCGCCCAGTGGCTCAGGTATAATCGAATCAATAAGATTCAATTTTAGTAATTTATCTGCAGTCATATTCATAGCTTCAGCTGCAACTGGTGCTTTATCAGCACTTTTCCATAAAATCGAAGCACAACCTTCTGGCGATATGACAGAATAAGTACTATATTGAAGCATATTAACTTTATCTGCAACCCCAATAGCAAGAGCGCCCCCAGAGCCTCCCTCTCCAATTACTGTACAAATAGTTGGTACTTTAAGACGTGACATTTCTCTTAAATTACGAGCAATAGCTTCTGCTTGACCTCGCTCTTCGGCACCAATACCAGGATAAGCACCTGGAGTATCAATAAAAGTAATAATTGGTAATTTAAAACGCTCCGCTAATTGCATTAATCGTAAAGCTTTACGATACCCTTCTGGAGCGGGCATACCAAAGTTCCGATAAATTTTCTGTTTTGTTTCTCGACCTTTTTGATGCCCAATAACCACCACAGATCTTCCATCAATACGAGCTATTCCACCAACAATTGCTTTGTCATCGGCATAAGCCCTATCACCAGCTAATTCATCAAAATCAGTAAAAATTTCTTTCAGATAATCCAATGTATAAGGACGATTTGGATGTCTAGCTAGTTGCGCAATTTCCCAGGGAGTTAAATTAGCAAATATTTTTTTTGTTAATTCACGACTTTTTTTATGTAATTGCTTAATCTCTTTATCTAAATTAATATCTAATTCAACTTGTTGCGAATCAATATTCTTTAAGGAATTAATTTTTGCTTCTAATTCCGCTATCGGCTTTTCAAATTCCAAAAAATTGTTCATAACGCTTGTAATTGCCTCTTAATTTATTTGGTATTTTAAAAAAATACACATCTAATACAGTATACTGGCTAATTCTTAAAATAAAATTAATCCAATTCTACTATGTAATACTCATTGAAGTCACCTAAATTTATATTATTAGACTTCAACTATTCAAAATGTTATACCACTTACATTTAATTAAAGTAACATTATTTAATAAATTTAATTAATCAACCAGACTACTATTAATAAGTTTATTTTCTTATTCAAACTCAAATTCAATACGATCAATACCAATAAGTGTCTTTAATTCAATAATCATAGCGTCCTCTGGAATAACCCTCCATGTCGTACCGAATTGAATCCTAACAACCGAATCACCCCGGTGATAATATAAGCTAACAGGCACACTACCATGACGATAAGGTTCTAAAAGTTGTTGTAAACGTTGCAATATTGCTTGATTTGCTTCGCTTTCTGTTAATGTAATGGACAGTCCTTTTACATATTTAGTACGGGCATCTTTTAGATCAACAATATCTCGCACTGACATTTTAAAACCACCATTAAAATCATCATTACTAACTTGGCCTGTAACAATTAAGATCTTATCTTTTACGAGTAAATGTCCAAAATTTTCCAAAGATTCTGCAAAAAGCATACCATCAATACGGCCTGAACGATCATCTAAAGTAAACAAGCCAATTTTTTTACCTTTTTTAGTAATTCGAGTCCTAGCATCAGTAACAATACCAGCAAAAGTGACCGTTTTTCCCCAGCCTGTCGGAGATGCTTCACTAATTCGCAATCCACCAGTATAACGATTTAATTCTTTTAAATATTGCGTTACAGGATGCCCTGTTAAATAAAGTCCTAAAGCTTCACGCTCGCCATCAAGCAAAACTTGATCGGGTAATTCAGGTACCGCAGCATAAGCATGCTCAACTTGTTCAGGTTCTTCCGCTAAGACTCCAAACATATCTTCTTGACCAATATCTTGAGCTTTTGCATATTGATCCGCTGCCTGCATTGCATCATTAATACTATGCAAAATAGCTGCTCTGTGAGGGCCTAATTTATCAAATGCCCCTGCCATAGTAAGTTTTTCAAGTACACGACGGTTGATCTTTTTCATATCTGTTCGAGCACAAAGTTCGAATATATTTTTAAAATATCCACCACTATTACGTGCTTCAACAATTGCCTCAATAGGACCTTCACCGACACCCTTTATAGCCCCAATCCCATAAACAATCTCACCTTTATCATTCACATGAAAGTGATAAAGACCACTATTAATATCTGGTGGATTAACCTTTAATCCCATCCGTAAGCATTCATCAACCAAACCGACAATTTTATCAGTATTATCCATATCGGCAGTCATAACTGCAGCCATAAATTCTGCTGGATAGTGAGTTTTTAACCATAATGTTTGATAAGAAACAAGCGCATAAGCTGCTGAATGAGATTTATTAAAACCATAACCAGCAAATTTTTCCACTAAATCAAAAATGCGCATGGAAAGCTCACCATCGATACCTTGCTTTTCGGCACCTTCTTTAAAAACAGAGCGTTGCTTTGCCATTTCCTCAGGTTTTTTCTTCCCCATAGCTCGACGTAATAAATCCGCACCACCTAATGTATAACCCGACAAAGTCTGAGCAATTTGCATAACTTGTTCTTGGTACAAAATAATACCGTATGTTGGTTCTAAGATAGGTTTTAATGATTCATGTTGATATTTAATATCAGGATAGGATACTTCTTCTCTGCCATGTTTACGGTCAATAAAGTTGTCTACCATGCCTGATTGTAACGGACCGGGTCTAAATAAAGCAACTAAAGCGATCATATCCTCAAAACAGTCAGGTTTTAATCGCCTTATTAAGTCTTTCATACCTCGAGATTCAAGCTGGAACACAGCTGTTGTTTCAGCTTTCAATAACAAATCAAATGACGGCTGATCATCAAGAGGAATTCGAGTAATATCGACTGGTTTATTACCATCTCTTAACTGACGTTCATTAATCATTTTGATTGCCCAATCAATAATGGTTAATGTCCTTAGTCCTAAAAAGTCAAATTTAACAAGACCTGCATATTCAACATCATTTTTATCAAACTGGGTTACTGGGTGATTTCCTTCTGGATCACAATAAATTGGCGAAAAATCTGTAATCTTAGTTGGTGAAATTACAACGCCCCCAGCATGCTTACCTGCATTTCTAGTTACACCTTCTAATTGACGTGCGATATCAATTAATGATTTAATTTCTTCATTATTATCGTATAACTCCTGAAGTTGAGGCTCAACTTCAAAAGCTTTAACCAATGTCATTCCCGGATCTAAGGGAATTAATTTGGAAATCCGATCAACAAAGCCATAAGGATGTCCAAGTACTCGGCCAACATCCCTGATTACTGCTTTAGCCGCCATAGTTCCAAAAGTAATAATCTGAGAGACTGCATCACGACCATACATATCAGCAACATGATCAATTACTAGATCTCGCTTTTCCATACAAAAGTCGACATCAAAATCAGGCATTGAAACACGTTCTGGATTCAAAAATCGTTCAAAAAGTAAGTCAAACGCCAATGGGTCTAAATCGGTAATTTTTAAAGCATACGCAACTAGTGAACCCGCACCTGAACCACGCCCAGGTCCCACGGGAATATCATTATCTTTCGACCATTGAATAAATTCCATAACAATTAGAAAGTATCCAGGAAAACCCATCTGATTAATAACCGTTAATTCTGTTTCTAAACGCTCATCATATTCAGGTCTTCTTTGTTTTCTAACTTCTGGATCGGGAAATAAAAACTCAAGTCTTTCTTCTAAACCTTCACGCGATTTATGCACCAAAAAATCTTCGGTCGACATATCACCAGTAGGAAATTTAGGTAAAAAATATTCACCTAACCGGATGGTTACATTACAGCGCTTTGCTATTTCAACACTATTTTCAAGCGCTTCTGGTATATCAGAGAATAGTTCACACATTTCCTGTTCAGATCGTAAATATTGCTCTGCTGAGTAATTTTTAGGTCGGGAAGGATCTTCAAGTGTATTCCCATCATGAATAGCAACACGAATTTCATGAGCCTCAAAATCTGAAGCTTTTAAAAAACGAACATCATTAGAAGCAACCACGGGGAATTGATACTGTTCAGCCAATCTTACTGCACTATGAATAAATAGCTCTTCATTGATTCGTTTAGTCCGTACTAGCTCAAAATAAAAATGCTCATTAAAATTTTCAAGGTAAAAATTAATAGCATGCTCAATAATAGTTTGATTATTGCGAACGATACCGATACCAATATCACTTTCTCGTCCAGCTAATACAATTAACCCTTCTCGATGCTCAATTAACCACTCATTATCAACAACAGGCAAATCTCCAATGTATCCTCGCTGATAAGCTTTAGAAATCAATAAAGTAAGATTTTGATATCCCTGATTATTAGCTGCTAACAGAGTTAGATGATAAATATCATCAGGCAATTGAGAACTTCTAATAGCGAGATCTGCACCAATGATAGGTTTAATACCTTTTGACATTGCTGAGCCGTAAAACTTAACCAGTCCACAAAGATTAGTAAAATCAGTGATTGCAAATGCAGGCATCTGCAACTTGCTCATTTCATTTACTAATGCACCTACCTTAGCAATTCCATCAATCATAGAGAAATCACTATGCAAATGAAGATGAATAAATTTTGGTTCTGCCATAATTACCAGAAATGAAGCGATAAAATTAGCTTTGAATTATAACACAAGCAAGAAGAATATTCTTATTCTCTTTACCTACATGAACTTACAACAAAATGTAAAAGAAATAAAAATTCTTGATGTAAAAAACCAACCAGAGTACATTTAAAGTTAGCACAATTAATCTAAAAAAGTGCAAAACTATTTACGACGTAGTCCCTCTGTATTTGCTACTTTTATAACGATTTTCATCAACTCTTCATCACAGGTATTAGCTAAGCCAAATTCAGCCAGCATGGTTGATAAACCGACAGATTCGCAGAAATTATATACAGTTTCAATCATATCTGAATTACTATCGATTAACATTACCAATGTACCTATCGCTACTGTTTCTCCAGCCAATAATCATGCGTTGTTTCTGATACAGTAAAGCCATTATGAATGGCATGAGCAGCAGGCATCCGCCACATTTAAAGCTTCTAAAATATAAGAATAAAATTTGAACATACACTAAACATATCGTCTTCAATCAAGGAGAAAATATATTTGTTGATATAAATATAAAACAAGCTTTAACATTCAATTTACCAAATAGAATGTTAGAAAAATGAGGAATACGCTACATTTTGACTTAATAAAAATGGACTATTATTGACAACACATTAACAAGAGATGAATAAATTCCCACCATTTTTAGTGATGGGAAAATAATTAAAATTATATTTTTTTAAATAGGACCGAACCATTGGTTCCGCCAAAACCAAAAGAGTTACAAAGTGCATATTCTAAATTTTTAACCTGACGCGCTGTATGAGGAACATAATCAAGATCACATCCCTCATCAGGATTATCAAGATTAATTGTCGGCGGAACAGCTTGATCACGTAATGCTAGGACAGTGAAAATTGACTCAACTGCACCAGCTGCACCCAATAAATGCCCTATCATAGATTTAGTTGAACTCACCATCACTTTGCTAGCATTTTCTTTAAAAATACTTTTTACCGCTTGGGTTTCAGCCTTATCACCAGCGGGGGTCGATGTACCATGAGCATTAATATAACCAACCTGATCTGGAGCAATACCTGCATCACGAAGTGCACATTTCATTGCTAAGGCCGCACCACTACCATCGGCTGGAGGCGAAGTCATATGATAAGCATCACCACTCATACCAAATCCAACTAGTTCAGCGTAAATTTTAGCTCCGCGTTTTTTGGCGTGTTCATATTCTTCTAAGAACATGATTCCTGCACCATCACCCAACACAAAACCATCACGGTCTTTATCCCAAGGACGGCTTGCTGCTTTAGGATTGTCGTTATTAGTTGATAAAGCACGAGCTGCACCAAAACCACCGATACCCAATGGGGTACTCGCTTTTTCGCCACCTCCCGCTAACATCGCATCTGCATCACCATAAGCAATCATGCGTGCAGCATGACCAATATTATGAACACCTGAAGAACAAGCTGTTGCAATAGTAATACTAGGTCCTTTTAATCCATAAATAATAGATAAGTGGCCTGCAATCATATTAACAATTGTTGATGGTACAAAAAACGGGCTAATTTTGCGTGGTCCACCATTTACTAATGCACTGTGGTTTTCTTCAATCAACCCAAGCCCACCAATACCAGAACCTATAGCACAACCGATTCGTTCTGCGTTTTCATTCGTGATTTCAATGCCTGCATCTTGCATTGCCTGCATACCTGCAGCAATGCCATATTGGATAAAATAATCCATTTTACGTGCATCTTTGCGTGAAATATTATAATCTTCGCCATTAAAGTTTTTAACCATCGCTGCGAAGCGCGTTGCGAAAGGGGCTGTATCAAAGTGCTCTATGAGTTCAACACCACTTTGCCCAGCTAATAAAGCTTGCCAAGTGGATTCAACTGTATTACCTACAGGAGATATCATGCCCATTCCAGTAACAACAACTCTGCGTTTAGACACATTGCCCTCCAGGAAAGGATTGAAATGAAATTTGAATCATTGAAAAATTTTATTTTGAGTTTTCTAAAGATTTATACCGACTTATTTTTAATTTAATAATTAAAGATATAAATACAAACTAGGCGATCATTTGACCGCCTATCATAAAAACTCTACTAACCTTATTGATTTGCAGTAATATAATCAATTGCAGATTGAACAGTTGTAATTTTTTCAGCTTCTTCGTCGGGAATTTCAGTATCAAATTCTTCCTCTAAAGCCATAACTAATTCAACTGTATCAAGAGAGTCAGCGCCAAGATCTTCAATGAAAGAAGATTCGTTTTTAACTTCTTCCTCTTTTACACCAAGTTGCTCAACAATAATTTTCTTAACTCGCTCTTCAATAGTGCTCATACTCTTTTTTTTCCTATAAAAATCGCCGAAAGTGGCGGTGAATGTAAGTTTATAAAATGTTGAAAAAGATGCCAATCATTTTCCAACCCAATTGCTTAGTTTTTGTTCAAAACATTAAAATAATGGCTCATTTTACACTATTCTAACCAATTACACCATATACATGCCACCATTGACATGTAAAGTTTCACCAGTAATATAAGATGCTTCATCTGATACTAAAAATGCTACTGCATTAGCTATTTCTGTTGGTTCACCTAATCGTCCAGCAGGAACTTGTGCTAATGTTAAAGATTTTTGTTCATCGGTTAATGCATTGGTCATATCAGTTGCGATAAAACCAGGTGCAACCACGTTAACAGTAATACCTCGTGATGCAACTTCACGTGCTAATGATTTACTAAAACCAATTAATCCAGCTTTAGCTGCAGCATAGTTAGCTTGGCCCGCATTTCCCATTGTGCCTACTACTGAGCCAATGGTTACAATTCTTCCATAGCGTTTTTTCATCATTGTGCGCAATAATGCTTTAGATAAGCGAAAAACAGATGTTAAATTTGTATTCAAAATATCTTGCCATTCGTCTTCTTTCATTCGCATTAATAAATTATCACGAGTAATACCTGCGTTATTAACCAAAATATCAATATCACCAAATTGAGCCTTAATTGCACCAATAACCGACTCAATTGATGTTTCATCTGTCACATTTAAAGCAAGACCTTTACCATTTGCTCCTAAGTAATGGCTAATAGCTTCAGCACCTTTTTCTGTTGTTGCCGTACCAATAACAGTTGCGCCACAAGCAACTAATTTTTCTGCAATTGCTTTACCAATTCCACGACTTGCGCCCGTAACTAAAGCAATTTTTCCTGATAGGTTCATAACTACCCCTTTTACCATTTTACTTTGTGTTTTCTAATGCCGTTTCTAATGATACTTTATCATTAACCACAAGACCAGAAAGTGTATCAACAATACGTTTAGTTAATCCAGTTAATACTTTCCCTGGCCCCATTTCAACTAAAAGTTTTACATCTTGTTTTGCCATATACTCAACAGTTTCAGTCCAACGTACAGGGCTGTAAAGCTGAGCAATTAATGCAGTTTTAATTTTTTCTGCAGACGTTTCAACTTTAACATCAACATTATTGATAACAGCAAACTTTGGTGTGTTAAATTCAATATCATTTAATGTAGTCGCTAATTTGTCAGCTGCTGGCTTCATTAACGCACAATGTGATGGTACGCTAACAGAAAGCGGTAATGCACGCTTAGCACCCGCATCTTTACATAGTGAGCCTGCACGTTCAACAGCTTCCTTATTACCAGCAATAACTACTTGACCAGGTGAATTAAAATTCACTGGCGCAACAATCTGCCCTTGAGCCGCTTGTTCACATGCTTTGCTAATTGATTCGTTATCTAATCCAATAATAGCGTACATTGCACCTGTGCCGCTTGGCACGGCTTCTTGCATTAATTTTCCGCGTAATTCGACTAATTTAATCGCATCTTTAAACTCAATCACGCCTGCACAAACTAAAGCAGAATATTCGCCTAAACTATGACCAGCCATAAAATCAGGTTGAGTACCATTAACACTTTGCCAGACTCTAAATATTGCAACAGATGAAGCAAGTAGTGCTGGTTGTGTCTGCCATGTTTTATTTAGTTCTTCAACTGGGCCTTTTTGTACTAAATCCCACAAATCATAACCTAACACATCAGAAGCTTCATCAAATGTTGATTTGACAATCGGAAAATTATCAGCAAGATCTTTTAACATACCGACAGCTTGAGAGCCTTGTCCTGGAAATACCATTGCAAATTTGGTCATTCTTAAATCCTTGATCATTAAAAATACTTCATAAACTAAAATCTAACTAGTGCAGATCCCCAAACAAATCCGCCACCAAAGGCTTCTAATAAAATTAGGTGACCTCGTTGAATTCGTCCATCTCTTACACCAGTATCTAAAGCACAAGGCACAGAAGCAGCAGAAGTATTGCCCTGCTTATCTAATGTGACAATAACTTTATTCATATCCATATCTAGGCGTTTTGCGGTTGCAGAAATAATTCTTAAATTAGCTTGATGCGGAACTAACCAATCTAAATCTGCTTTATTGAGCGTGTTTTCAGTTAAAAGCTCGTCAACCAAATTTGACAACTCTTTAACTGCCACTTTAAACACTTCATTGCCATGCATTGTCATATAAACAGGATCATTCATATTACGGCGATCAACATATGGATATTTTAATAAATCACCATAACGGCCATCAGCATGAAGATGCGAAGCAATAATACCAGGTTCTTCTGATGCACCGACAACAACCGCTCCTGCACCATCCCCAAAAATGATAATGGTGCCTCGATCATTTGGATCAACACCACGGGTTAACATGTCAGAGCCAACAACTAAAGCATTTTTAATTGCACCACTTTTAACATATTTGTCAGCAATATCAAGCGCATAAATAAACCCAGAACAAGCAGCTGACACGTCAAAAGCAACGACATCACCAATACCTAATTTAGCTTGTAATTCTGTTGCAGAACTTGGAAATGCATTGCCCGAAGTTGCTGTTGCAACAATAATCATACCTATTTCTTCTTTATCGATATTGGCCATTTCAATTGCATTTATAGCAGCTTCATAAGCCATGCTCGTTACTGTTTCATCTGGCTCTGCGATACGTCTTTCTTTAATACCAGTACGCGTTGTGATCCATTCATCACTGGTATCAACCATTTTTTCAAGATCTGCATTAGTTCTTATCTGTTTTGGAAGATAACTCCCAGTTCCTAATATCTTTGTATACATCTAATTATTCGCTCTTGGGTAGTGCGGAAGAAAGGCTCGTTGCAATCTTCTCAGGTATATTTGTTTGTATAGCCAAAATAGCTTGTTCTATTGCTGCATAAAATGATTTTTGATTGGCACTACCGTGACTTTTAATCACAATACTTCGAAGTCCAAGCAAGCAAGCGCCATTATATCGTCCGGGATCTAAATAACCAAAATTTTTTGCAATTTTCCTTTGTAGCCATTTACTCAATAATTTCAATAATAGTGAATGATGACCTAACGATAATTTAAAAGAAGACATAAAAATTTTTATTAAACCTTCTACTGTTTTTAACGTTACATTACCCACAAAACCATCACAAACAAGTACATCGGTTTTACCCGTTAAAAGTTCGTTACCTTCTAAATAACCGATATAATTAATTTTGTTATTTGATTTCAAAATAGCAGAAGCCGCACGAATTTTATCCAAACCTTTAATGTCTTCTTCACCAATATTAAGTAATGCAACACGAGGATATTCAATATTAAGCACTGTTTTAGCTAAAATTTCACCCATTATCGCAAACTGAACTAACATATCACTATCACACTCAGCATTAGCTCCTAAATCCAATACTACTGTATTTTGATTGTTTAATGCTGGAACTATAGCGACGAGTGCAGGACGATCTATACCCGTCAATGAATGCAAAAGTAGTTTTGACAGCCCCATTAACGCACCAGTATTACCGGCACTTACACATGCTTGAGCTTTATTATCTTTAACTAGTTCAAGCGCAATTCTCATAGAAGATCCTTGACTATGACGAATTGCATAAGAAGGTTTCATATCATTAGCTATTACTGATGTCGATTCTATCAACATTAATCGACCTTCTTGTTGGTATTGAGTAATTAACTTTGAATTTTCTTTAGGCAAAAAAAGATTGATTTCTGTTAGACAGCCTACCAGAAAGATTGAAAGAGTTGGATAATTATTTAGTGCTTGTATTGCAGCAGGAACAACAACACGAGGACCGAAGTCCCCGCTCATAGCATCTAACGCAATGGTTAGATTATCCAAAATGTCACCTGAGGATTTCTAATTACTAAATAATTATTTAGAAATCACTTTACGACCACGATAATAACCATCAGCGGTTACGTGATGACGCAAATGTGTTTTACCTGATTCATCAACTGAGATATTAGCAACAGTTAATGCATCATGAGAACGACGCATACCACGTTTTGCACGAGTTTTACGATTCTGTTGAACAGCCATGGATTTACCCCTTATTCTTTAAACTAACTAAAATTGCAAATGGATTTGTTTTTTCATTCTCAGTAGGAATTTCACCAAATACCATATCTGCCTCTGACACTTCGCAGTGTTTACTATCATGTACCGGCGCAATTGGTAACGAGAGAATAATTTCGTCCTCAAGTAACGCTAATATATCTACTTCACCAAACTCGTTCATCAAAACGGGTTCATAATGTTCCGGTAGCGTCTCTGCTTGAGCATCGCTCTTAACAGGACTAAATTTATTCGTCACATGAACTTCAGTGACAAAAGGTTTAAAACAACGTTGACAAGTTTGTTCTAACGTTAATTTTGCATCAATATTGATAATGCAGAGTTTTTGTTCATCATAATAAAAAGACAAACTACACTCAATATCACTTTTTGGGCTATCAACCCTATTTACCGCTTGAAGTGGATAATATCCAATATAATCAAGTCGTTTTTGTGCCGATTTAATCGGATCAATAGTAAATGGTAATTTATTTTGCATAAGATATGCATACTACCTTAAAAAAATTTTTTTAGTGTAGTTAAAAACTACACAATGCCATAAGGCGCGCATATTACCTTTAAATCAAGGTTTCGTCAATGGGATCACACAATATAATTTGTTTTAGTTGTTGATTATTACTTTAATATTCATTTTGTTAATGATTATTTTTTTCTTGCAAAGTTTTTTCAGAAAACACCCATATTTCAGTATAAAAGTTGTCATTTTGGTCTTTTCATTTATTATGATAATCGACACAAACTATCTTTCATAATCGCTCGAAAATCATCAAAAGTTCTGCTATCTAATAAACGTTTGGTAGACTTTTCTTTGACAAAGTTTACAAACAAATTATATATTCGCATAGCATCTTCATATTCATCTTTGCTAATTGCTAATAAAAAAATAACATGCGCAACTTCATTTTTATCCCAAACAATACCTTGTGGTGCTAAAATAGTCGTAACTACAGTTTTTTTTGCCAACAATCCAACTGAATGAGGAATAGCAATATTTTCACCTAATAATGTAGAGACTATTTCTTCCCGCTCAACAAGTGATGGATAAAAATCACCACCAACATATCCTGATTGTTCAAGCCTTACACAAATACTTTTAAAAATTTCTTTTTGTGTCATTGGCTTATCAATAATAATAAAGAACTTTTCATCAAAAAAACGTTCAATAATATAAGGCATTTTTCGGTCAACCATTGCCAATCGCCCTAATTGTTCAAGCTGATAAGCTGTCGGAAATGGTGCTATTTTGACAATTTGTTTGTCTTTTTCGGTTAAGCGAACAGTTGATACAACAAAATCCTCTTCTATTTGTGTTAATTGCTCATACTCTCGATAGGAAAGTGTACGATTAATTTGGATATGCGGAAAATCTCTCTTAATTTTTGATTCAACCATACGCAAAGTTGAGTTACTGAGCTCACTAACTAATAGAATTTGTGCAAATCTTTCATGCCCTGCACTATAATTTCGCTCCAATGCTACACCAATATGTAAGGCTAAATAACTTATTTCATCCTCTGTCATTTTTGATTCAGTGTATTTTTCTGTATTAGTTAACGCAGAAAGCGTAATATCATAAGCAAATGGATAATATTGTTTAATTTCATGCAATAAAGGATTGGTTGTTCTTATTTGATATTTTATCCTAGATAACATTGATGACGTATGAATCAGCATATCTTGGCGTAATTTAGTATCATCCCATAAATTATAGTGATATGTATCATTAATATAAGATAATATATGCTCAACTAACGCCAAACTTTTTGCTTGATTTGGGGATTCTGTTATTATTCGAGAAATAATTTGTACACACAGATAATTAAATTCCGCATCACAAAGTACACTGCCTAAAAAATATGAAAACTCTTCTGAAATTTCACGTGCAGCACTAATAACTGTTGTATTAATTTGATCAACTTGATATTCAAGCAGCTCATAACCTTGAGTAATACGAGTAATAGATACAGCGCAACTGTAAAGCAAATATCCCTGTCCTTCAGCATTTAACTTTAGTTCAAAACGTTCAAGTTGGTTTTGTAAAATCTTTTCAAGATAATCTAAATCAATATCATTTAATATTGTCTGACGAAGCCTGTTTACGTTTATAGTATCTTCTGCCATATGACGTTGCCACAATATATCAGTTAAACATGCTCGAATTGATGACTCCTCTCCAACTAAGTACATCCCATAATAAGGACGATTTTCAAGAGATAAATTGTACTTATCTAAATATTGTTTAACCTCGATAACATCATTTTGTAAAGTACTGCGACTTAAAAACCACTCATCAGCTATATCATCCAATTTCACAGAATTGGACTGTGTTAAAAAAGCAATCAATAAAGCCGAAACCCTTTCTTTACTAGTTCTTGGTACTTGCTCAATTGCTTGAGTAATAGGCAATTGAGCATAACTGACTGGATCGGTTACTACAAGTTGATATCCTACATTTTTAGTATAATCAACTTGAGCACCATAACTACGTAAAACATCGTTAAGTGCTGAAACATCAGTACGAATTGTGCGAGTAGATACTGAAAAGCGATTAGCTAACTCTTGCTGAGGTAGTGTCTCTTTTTTTATAGTATCAAATAAATACGCTAATCGCTGATAAGAGAAAAGCACTTTAGATGACATCATTTATCCTACTAGTTTTTGTGTGATAGCTAAAAGTTGTTTGACATCATTGGTTCGCGTTGCACCAGTCGCTTTGTCAATAATAGAACTATAGATGTGTGGAATAATTTTTTTTACACCTGCATCTAAGGCAATTTTTAAAATTGCTTCATAATTATCTAAATCAATTCCACCTGTCGGCTCAAGATAGAAATCGTACTCAGCACAACACTTAGCCACATACTCAAATTCATCTTTATGTTTTAGACCTCCCATAGGAAAATATTTTATTGAACTGCCGCCCATATCTTTCAGTAAAGCGATAGCTGTTTCCACTGGAATAACTCCTGCTGGCGAATTTGAGCTTAAAGGTCCAGTTGCAATATTAACTAAACCAACTTTACCTGTCGGCGAAACTAAACCATTAATGATTGTTTGTTTTTGTCCTAACAATGCTCGGCTAGTCGCAACACCCGTGAAAACTTGGTTAATATGCTGTGGTTGAAGTACCGCTGAAATTTCAGACACCATAGTTGACTGATTTGGATCACCTGCACCAAGCCCCACAGAAATAGCATTATCGATAGCTGCAGCGTATTTTTGCATATCCTCAATCGCCGATTCATTATCTGAATAGTTTTTAGATAAGATACCAACAACTACATGACTTTGTGCCGCTTCATAAATCTCTTTTGCATTATCGATTGAATTTGCTAAAACATTTAAACAAACACGATCATTATAATAATTTGGAGTCAGTTGCATTATTTTGCTCCTTGAATAATATTTTTGATTTTGTTGTAAATAATATCGAGTTGGGCTGATGTTACACTACGCACATCGGCATCAACTTTACCTTCATTGGCTTTATATTCTCTGAAATACACTGCTATTTCGCCTTTTTTCATCAGGTCAACTATCTCAATTGCAGATTTACCTATTACACTTGCATCAAACGTTATTTCTGCACGCGCAATATCACGTCCTGCGCCATCCCAAACGACTCTGGCTGATACTCCATCAAGTGTATTTAGGCTTTCAATAAATGGCGTCATTTTAGTCACCATTTGCTGTCCTGTTTCAGTCTTTTTATCAGTAATATAAAGTTCAATAGCTTTTGTTAATCCTAAAATACCTTCTTTTCCTACTTTCATTGGTCGGCCAATACCTTGTGATTGTAGTTTTAACCATTCCACCGCCTGATGACGACCAATAACCAAACCACTAGTTGGCCCTTCGATTGCTTTAGCACCACTATAAACAACCAAATCTGCGCCTTGCTGATAATAAGTTTGTAAATCTTCTTCTGCCGCTGCATCAACAATTAATGGGACATTATGTTTTTTTGCAATTGCTGCTGTTTGTGCAACCGACAACATACTTTTTTGTACACAATGATGTGACTTAATATATAAAATTGCGGCAGTATCTGGATTAATTAGTGATTCAATATGCTCAGGCTTACACTCGTTGGCATAACCAGCTTCAACAATAATCCCTCCACCTAAAGAAACCATTGTGCCAATTGGTGCACCAAAATTAACATTATGACCTTTAGGAACAATGATTTCACGGGGGACATATTTGTCAGATGAATGTAAATTAAATAATAAATCGCGATCATCCTTAATAATTAATCCAGCAACAGCTTGGGCAATACCAGCAGAAGCACATGATACTACCACCGCATTTTCAACATTAAGCAATTTAGCAATATATTGGCCTGTTTTATCAACCAAATCTTTAATTTCAAAATATTCATTTAGCCCATGGGATACAGTATCGACCACTTCAGGCCTTGGCGTTGAAACACCTAAAATTGTCATTCGTCCTGATGCATTAATTACCTTTTTTAGGTTATATTTACTGTAAACATCTTTTTCAGTTTGAGATTCTGAGCTCATTTTTACTACCTTCTTCTGTTATTTCAATTCGTATCAAATGGTTTTTCTCATCAGCAACAATAGAGGCTAGAGGAACAAATTGCTCATCACTTTGTCTAACTTCACCTTCTGAATCTAATAATGAAACTGTTTGCTGTCTAATATCAAAAATAGTCAAATCTGCATCATAACCAACCGATAAAACACCTTTATTTTTAAGTCGCAAAACTTGTGCCACATTTTTCGTCACACTATCAATGATTCTTTTTCGACTATAACCAAGACAGATAAACTTTGTCATCACATTAGCCAGGCTAAAAACTGGTCCCTGTAAACGATTTTTAGAATAAATATCAGAGCTAATAGTATTAGGATAAATATCTAAGCATTTAGCTCGTTCTGCTACTGAAAAACTAAAACTTTCACCACCATGACCGACATCCAATATCACACCACGTTCAATTGCTCGTTTAATTGAACCACGCAGTTTATTTTGTTTATCAAAGATTTGATTGGGTTTACCATTAAAACAATGTGTAATAATGTCACCTTTTGTTAACAAATCAGCAATTTCATCAAGCTCTGGAGGATTATTGCCAACATGGATCATTAAAGGTAAACCACTCTTTCTTTGCATTTCTTTAGCTTTAATTAAGGGTAAAATGCCATTTTCACCTACTACACTACGGCTCATTCGCACTTTGATCCCAATAATAAAATCGGGATACTTAGCTAATGCCTCATCAAATAAGGGTACATCAATATCTTGTATATCGGCGAGTTCACTTTGCCTTAATAACCCGATTTTAGAAATATTTAAAAAAGAGTAAACATGTGTACTTGCTTGCTGAGCTAATTGATAAAACTCATCTACATCGATAGCTCCAATGCTACCAGCATCAACAACCGCAGTAACACCAGCTTTAACGCCGATCAAATCAGGCTCATCATGATAAATAGGTGAACGAGCAAAACAATGGGTGTGTGAATCAACCCATCCGGCACTGATATAGTGCTTATTTTGTAGATCTAAGACACGCTCAGATTGGTCTGTAATAGAACTAGCAATCGCAACAATCTTTCCATGATGAATAGCAATATCTGTTACTGATTCATCAATTTGTTTGGCATTTTTTATAATTAAATCATACATAATTTATTCCGAATCCCCTCTTTGCAATTTAATAAATTACAGAGGGGAATAACTAATATTATAAAATTGGAAATATACCACCAAAAATCATAGCACCTAAAATAGCTCCACCTGTGATTGGTTTTTTCCATACATAAAAAAGTAGCGCCCCCAATAATGAACCGGTACCAATAGGAATTGAAGCAACCATCGCAGATAAAATAATCATAGGACCAAGAAATCGTCCTGATGCATTACCTGCCCCCATCATGACATCAGCACCAAAAGTCGAACCACCACCACTATTGACAGTGAATTTACGGATAATAATAATAATTAAGCCTATAAGCACACCTAATATCAATCCAGTTGCTAACGCTGCAAAAAAATTTTCAATAGGTAAAGTATAGCCGCCAGCTAGCAGTAACGCAGGTACACCAAGCCCAATACCTGTTTGCAATGCACCACCGATATCTAAAATGCCGACCAAGGAACCTTCAATAACACGAGCAAATAAAAAACTAGCACCAAAAGCCGCAACAGCGCCATAATCGCCAGTGGTCATTCCTGATTTGAGCATAGCAACAAATGCAATTTCATTAAATGCACCAATACCGTACACATAGAATGTATGCGTTCCAGCAAAAATACCGGCAGATAATAGCCCACAAATGATAGGGAAAGACCAATCGGCATACCAAAAACTTTTATCGACCATTGTTTGTGTATTCATAATGTGTCCCTATATTATTTAAACCAATAAGATAAACCATCTCTAAACGAGTTAATCATCTTCAAATCAAAACCACGGAAATATCCACTCATAACAAATAAAATAATGACAGCAACTAACATAATTTTCATCACACGGTTCCAGCCACTATCATCTACACCTTTGCCAATCAATATACCCAACACCAACCCTGGTACTGCATTGCCCATAATTAACTGTGCAAGCCCACCAAATAACGTTCCCCAAAATCCACTACGACGCCCTGCATCTAGAGCGGCTAACCAGAAAATAACAGGCATAACCGTTGCAACTAACAAGTTAGCGGCAGGAACAAGAACCTTCGTTGCAGTAATTTTTAGCGAATCAGGAATAACTGAAGTGGTTGTATTTAAAAATAACACCACAATCATCCCAATAAATGCACAAGCAAATGCCATTTTTTTAGGATCATGTAAGGTTTCTGCAAGATTACGATTTTTTATCATCAATAAAGCTCCACCCCAGTTAGGGATGATGCGATGATCGACGTCTTGAGTAAAAGAGCCAGCTGCAACCGATGAAGCCCACGCATTAAAAAAGAACCCTAAACCAAATGAAAAGTGCGCTGCAGGATCACCTTCACAAGAATTAAGTTCACCTAATGTCCGAAACGCACCCATCCCTTGATAAGTTGGCGCATGAAACATTCGAGCAGCTCCCGCACCGACCCCAAAACCACAAAGTCCGCCGATAATAATAGACTTGAATGCAATAATTAAAATTTCCATAACTTCCCTTTTACGTTATGTTATTTTGAAGTAAATTTAATATCATTTAAATCAATAAAAATTACGTTAACAGATACATCAAGCGTGATTTCATAAAATGTCTTTTTCCTTGGTAAAAAGATAAACAAAAAACGTTCTGTTGTTATCTTTTCTATTGCTGATACAACTTGAATGTCAATTGGTTCTATTCGCAACATAATATTATTAGTGTTTTTGAGTACTTCTTTCTGAACCTGACTTAAAGCTATAGCAAAAGCTCGCTGCTTAGAATCACCATGACCTTTTACTCTAACAAGTATCTGTTCTGTTTTTTTCATTCTCATTTACCGTTTATGAACGTGGATATTTTTTTAGAAATGCTTTTGCTACACGTTGCCCTAATTCTTCCGTGTCCATAAAACCAAAACCAAGAACTTTACAGCCGTCATTAATAGCTGTTTCACCTTCTTCAATTGATCGCATACCATGGCGTTGTGAATAGCCATATTTATTTTGTGCAGTAATAGCACCAGCTCCACCACTACCACAAAATGAAAGGCCCAAATCGGCATTTTCTTTATTCATTACATCACCTAATTTCATATCTGCTGCCATACCTGGAATGACGATTGCACGACAACCTTCTACTGAGTTAATTCCCTCCGCAATTTTTTGCCCTTTTCCCATTCTATCGCCGATAACAATGACTACTTCTGCCATAATATTTCTCCTATTAATTATTGTTTTTTACTTGTCTAGTAATCGTTTAATTTGCTTTAGCTACTTCATAATGAACTGCCAATAAATATGCTTCTTCTATCGGTAAATTATCAAATAAGTTTATTGTTTTTCTTGCCAGTTCTAAAGATTCTTCTGAAAGTTCATCAAATAACTCAGGGTCGACTTCAGGTAATGTTTCTAATGTTTTGGCCCTCTCAACCATAGCTTTTACATGTGAAAATAACATCGCTTTTTGAACATCATTTTGTATGATTTGATGCTGTACTAACCAACTATTGATGATCGTAATGGTTTGTTCAGTAACTAACTCTGGTTCTAAATCATCCTCGATCATTCGAAATTTTATTGGGTTCATAGCTAATACATATCTCTTATTGTTTTTGAATTGGATAGAATAAGCGTAAATCAATCAAGGCTTAATGTGGATAGAGAATTTTTCCGTCTGCAAGAGGAAATTTATTATAAAGTTTGCTAAATACAGCAATAAGCAAGAATTGTTACTCTTGATACAACTATTTATTGATTAAATCTATGTTCAATTTTGTGATTTAGATCATAAAACCCGACCTTCACAAATACATTTAAAAATACAATTTCTATAATTTGATTAATTAGATAATACTGTCATTTATACATTGAGGATAATATTCAAACATTGTAAAAAATAGGTAAAAATTAAAAAATTAGTTTATTTTTCCAAAAACGCTCAGGTGTGCTATTGATTTTATTTGATTTTTTTAATATTTAAAAAATTAATCTTTTTATACTTAGCTATTTAAGACTATGAGCAAATTATGCAAAATTAACTTAAGCTTTAAAATCCACTTTAGACATCCACTCTGTAGAAAACAGCGCATAGCTTTCTTCTATTTTCTCTTGTGAAAGGTAAAGACGATTCATTACAACATACATGCCTATACTTTTTATATTTATGACTTTTAGTCATCATATAAAAAAATAGCACGCTATGCGTGCTATTTATGAATCAAATCTAATGAGACTATTGATTTTCTTCAGCTGAATTTAGTAACTCAGCTAAATTAGCTGTAGCTTCTTCAGCTGAAATTGTTGTTTGAATCTCATCAGTCGATGGCATTGCTCGTTTACGTAAACGTTCCTTATGGTAAGCATAACCTGTACCAGCTGGAATTAATCGACCAACAATTACGTTTTCTTTTAAGCCACGTAATTCGTCATTTTTACCAGCTACCGCTGCCTCTGTTAAGACGCGAGTCGTTTCTTGGAACGAAGCTGCAGAAATAAACGATTCAGTCGTTAATGATGCTTTGGTAATACCAAGTAGATCGTGTAAATAAACAATTGGTTCTTTACCTTGAGCCTCAAGTTCACGGTTGATAATCTTCAAGCGTGAAACTTCAAGTTGTTCGCCTTCAAGCAAGCGAGAGCCACCAGGATGGATAACTGTTGCTTTACGTAACATTTGGCGCACAATAACTTCAATGTGTTTATCGTTAATTTTTACACCTTGTAGACGATAAACTTCTTGAACCTCGTTTACAATATAACGTGTTACAGCATTAACACCACGTAGACGTAAAATGTCATGAGCCGATTCAGGTCCATCAGAAATTACATCTCCACGACCAACTTGTTCACCTTCAAATACGTTAAGTTGACGCCATTTTGGAATCATTTCCTCATATGGTTCACTACCATCTAACGGAGTGATAATTAAACGACGTTTACCTTTCGTTTCTTTACCAAATGAAATGATACCATCAATTTCAGCTAAAATAGCAGGCTCTTTTGGTTTACGAGCTTCAAATAGGTCAGCAACACGTGGTAAACCACCGGTGATATCTTTGGTACCAACAGATGCTTGTGGAATACGAGCAAGTGTGTCACCAATATTGATTTCTGCACCATCCTCTAACTGTACTAACGCTTTACCTGGTAAAAAGTATTGTGCAAGCATTTCTGTACCAGTAAGATAAATATCTTTACCTTCAGCATCAACAATTTTAATTGCTGGACGTAAATCTTTACCCACCCCAGTACGTTCAGCTACGTCTAATATCACAATAGATGATAAACCAGTTAACTCATCAGTTTGACGAGTAATAGTTTGTCCATCAACCATATCAACAAAACGAACAAAACCTTTTGCTTCTGAAATAACTGGCATTGTATGCGGATCCCAGTTAGCAACGGTTTCACCCGCATCAACTGTTACACCATCACCTTTACTTAAAATCGAACCGTAAGGAACTTTATAGGTTTCTTTCATTCGACCTAATTCATCAATAATAGTTAATTCAGCATTACGCGAAGTAATAACCAATTTCTTATCTGGGTTAGTTACAAATTTAGCATTAGTTAATTTAATACTACCTTTGTTTTTAACTTGCACACTTGATTCAGCAGCAGCTCGCGATGCCGCACCACCAATATGGAACGTACGCATGGTTAACTGAGTACCTGGTTCACCAATTGATTGCGCAGCAATAACGCCGATGGCTTCACCTTTATTAACCAAATGACCTCTAGCCAAATCTCGTCCATAACATTTTGCACAAACACCAAAATCAGTATCACACGAAACGACTGAACGTACTTTAACGCTATCTACCGATTCAGCTTCAAGTAAGTCACATTTACTTTCATCAAGTAAAGTATTACGTGGAATTAAGATATCTGCACTACCAGGTTTTAATACATCTTCAGCTGTGACTCGACCTAATACACGCTCACGAAGTGGTTCTTTAACATCACCACCTTCAATAACTGGGGTCATGACCACACCTTCTAAGGTGCCACAGTCGTCTTCGATTACCACTAGATCTTGTGCAACGTCAACTAAACGTCGAGTTAAGTAACCTGAGTTTGCGGTTTTTAATGCAGTATCGGCAAGACCTTTACGCGCACCATGAGTAGAAATAAAGTACTGAAGTACGTTTAATCCTTCACGGAAGTTCGCTGTGATTGGTGTTTCGATAATCGAACCATCTGGTTTTGCCATCAAACCACGCATACCGGCAAGCTGACGAATCTGTGCAGCAGAACCACGTGCACCTGAGTCGGCCATCATGTAAATACTATTGAAAGAAGATTGAACTTCTTCCTCACCTTCACGGTTAATGACTTTTTCAGTTGATAGGTTATCCATCATGGCTTTAGCAACACGTTCATTAGCTGCAGCCCAAATATCGATAACTTTATTATAACGTTCACCAGCAGTTACTAAACCTGATTGGAATTGCTCTTGGATTTCAGCAACTTCAATTTCAGCTTCATTGATGATTTGTGATTTCTTAGCTGGAATCTCCATATCATCAATACCAACAGATACCCCTGAACGTGCTGCATAAGCAAATCCAGTGTACATAATTTGGTCGGCTAAAATTACCGTATCTTTCATACCTAATTGGCGATAACAAATATTTAAAATCTTAGAGATCGCTTTTTTACCAAGAGGCTGATTAATAACAGAGAAGTTCATTCCTTTTGGCATAATTAACCATAGAATTGCACGACCGACAGTCGTATCAACAATCGAGGTAGTATCTTCCCATTCACCTACACTATTTCGTTGGCTTTCAGTAATACGAACTTTAACCTTAGCATGCAATTCAACTAGGCCTAAACGGTATAGTTTTTCAGCTTCTTTAGGACCAGTTAATACCATGCCTTCGCCTTTGGCATTAATTTTATCACGAGTCATATAGTAAAGACCTAAAACCACGTCCTGAGAAGGAACGATAATAGGTTCTCCACTTGCAGGTGAAAGAATATTGTTGGTTGACATCATTAACGCACGTGCTTCTAACTGAGCTTCTAACGTTAATGGAACGTGAACCGCCATTTGGTCACCATCAAAGTCAGCATTAAATGCCGCACAAACTAGTGGGTGTAATTGAATCGCTTTACCTTCAATTAGGATAGGTTCAAATGCCTGAATACCTAATCTATGTAATGTTGGAGCACGGTTTAATAATACTGGATGTTCACGAATAACTTCATCTAAGATATCCCAAACAATTGCATCTTCACGCTCAACCATTTTCTTCGCAGCTTTAATGGTTGTTGCATAACCGCGACGTTCTAATTTCCCATAAATAAATGGTTTGAATAATTCAAGTGCCATTTTCTTCGGTAAACCACACTGATGCAAATGCAAGTATGGACCTACAGTAATTACAGAACGACCCGAATAGTCAACACGTTTACCTAACAGGTTTTGACGGAAACGACCTTGCTTACCTTTGATCATATCAGCAAGGGATTTTAATGGGCGTTTGTTAGAACCTGTAATCGCACGACCTCGGCGACCATTATCTAATAATGCGTCAACAGATTCTTGTAACATGCGTTTTTCATTACGTACAATAATATCTGGTGCAGCTAAATCCAATAAACGTTTTAAACGGTTATTACGGTTAATAACTCTACGGTAAAGATCATTTAGATCTGATGTTGCAAAACGCCCACCATCTAGTGGAACCAATGGACGTAAATCTGGTGGCAACACAGGTAATACATTTAAGATCATCCATTCAGGTTTGTTTTCTGATTGAATAAATGCTTCAATAATCTTAATACGTTTAGTTAGTTTTTTACGCTTAGTTTCAGAATTAGTAGTTGCTAGCTCATCGCGTAGAGCTTCACATTCTGCTTGCACATCAATATTACGCAATAATTCTTGGATAGCTTCAGCACCCATACGAGCATCAAACTCATCACCAAACTCTTCTAACGCGTCAAGATATTGCTCTTCAGTTAAAATCTGACCTCGCTCTAAATTAGTCATGCCACCATCAAGAACCATAAATGACTCAAAATAAAGCACTCGTTCAATATCGCGAAGTGGCATATCAAGTAATAAACCGATGCGAGAAGGTAATGATTTTAAAAACCAGATATGAGCAGTTGGAGATGCAAGTTCAATGTGCCCCATACGTTCACGACGTACTTTAGCTTGAGTTACTTCAACTCCACATTTTTCACAAATAACACCACGGTGTTTTAGACGTTTATATTTTCCACATAAACATTCATAATCTTTTACTGGTCCGAAAATACGTGCACAAAACAATCCATCACGTTCAGGTTTGAACGTACGATAATTGATTGTTTCAGGTTTTTTGACTTCACCAAAAGACCATGAGCGAATCATATCAGGAGAAGCAAGGCCTATCTTGATAGCATCAAAGTCTTCAGTTTTTGTTTGTGCTTTTAGAAACTTTAATAAGTCTTTCACAATTGACTCCTATGGAGTTAAACCAATTAGATAACTTATTATTACTAATAAGTTATCCCTATAAATAGAAATCATTTAAGTTAGAGAAAATTACTCTTCATCTAACTCTATATTTATACCTAGCGAACGAATCTCTTTTAATAGTACATTAAATGATTCTGGAATCGCAGGCTCCATACGATGATCACCATCTACAATATTTTTATACATCTTAGTTCGACCGTTTACGTCATCTGATTTAACAGTTAACATTTCTTGTAAGGTATAAGCTGCACCATATGCTTCAAGTGCCCACACTTCCATCTCACCAAAACGTTGACCACCAAATTGAGCTTTACCACCCAATGGTTGTTGAGTAACCAGACTGTATGAACCTGTAGAACGAGCATGCATTTTGTCATCAACTAAGTGATTCAATTTGAGCATATACATATAACCTACAGTAACTGGACGTTCAAATTTTTCACCTGTACGACCATCATACAAAGTAATTTGACCAGAAGTTGGTAAGTCACCTAGTTCAAGTAATGCCTTAATTTCTTGCTCTTTAGCACCATCAAATACAGGTGTTGCTAATGGCATACCATTACGTAAATTTTGTGCTAAAGTCATCACTTCTTGATCAGTGAATTGTGCAACATTAACTTTTTGCGCAGCACCTAAACCAAGATCATACGCTTTTTGAATAAATTCACGTAATTTAGCTAATTCTTGCTGTTCTTTTAACATAGCATCGATCTTCTGACCAATACCTTTAGCAGCCATACCCAAATGAGTTTCTAATATCTGTCCAATATTCATACGGGACGGAACACCTAGCGGATTCAATACGATATCAACTGGACGACCTTTTTCATCATATGGCATATCTTCAATTGGATTAATTTTTGAAATAACCCCTTTGTTACCATGACGACCAGCCATCTTATCACCAGGCTGAATTTGACGTTTAACTGCCAAGTAAACTTTAACGATTTTAAGAACGCCAGGCTGTAGATCATCGCCTTGAGTAATCTTCATACGTTTAGCTTCAAGTTTTTTGTTAAACTCTGTTTTTATTTCGTCGTACTGTTCAGCCAACTGTTCTAATTGAGCTTGTTTATCTTCGTCTGCAATACCAATTGTTAGCCATTTTTGATGTGGTAAAGCATCTAATTTATCCGCTTTGATTCCACCTGAAATTAATACATCACGAATTCGAGCAAACAATGCAGCTTCTAAGATTTTAAGTTCTTCAGTTAAATCTTTTCTCGCCTGCTTGAGTTGCATCTCTTCGATTTCAATTGCACGTTTATCTTTTTCTACGCCATCACGAGTAAACACTTGAACATCAATAACAGTACCTGAAACACCATTTGGCACACGTAATGAGGTATCTTTAACGTCAGATGCCTTTTCACCAAAAATAGCACGTAGTAATTTTTCTTCTGGCGTTAATTGAGTTTCACCTTTAGGTGTCACTTTACCAACCAGAATATCGCCACCTTTTACTTCAGCACCGATGTATACAATACCTGATTCATCAAGTTTAGACAGTGCTGCTTCACCTACGTTTGGAATATCCGCCGTAATTTCTTCTGCACCTAATTTTGTATCACGAGAAATACAAGATAACTCTTGAATATGAATCGAGGTAAAACGGTCGTCTTGTACCACTTTTTCAGAAACTAAAATAGAATCCTCAAAGTTATAACCATTCCATGGCATAAATGCCACTCGCATATTTTGCCCTAGTGCCAATTCACCTAAGTCAGTAGATGGACCATCTGCAAGTACATCACCACGCTCAACTTTTTCTCCCAATTCCACACATGGAATTTGGTTAATACAAGTATTTTGGTTAGACCGTGTATATTTAGTTAAGTTATAAATATCAATACCTGTTTCACCAGCATATATTTCATCTGAATTAACATTAACCACAATACGCGATGCATCAACATATTGAACTGTACCACCACGACGAGCAACCGCTGTTACACCCGAGTCAACAGCTACTGCACGTTCCATACCAGTCCCAACAAACGGCTTTTCAGCTTTTAAGGTTGGTACTGCTTGACGTTGCATGTTCGCACCCATTAAGGCACGGTTCGCATCATCATGTTCAAGGAACGGAATTAATGAAGCACCAACTGATACGATTTGTTGAGTTGATACATCCATATAATGAATTTGTTCAGGACTATATAAACCCGATTCACCACTTAAACGACAAGTTACTAAATCTTCTTTAAAACGACCATTTTCATCAAGATTTGAGTTTGCCTGAGCAATTACAAATTCACTTTCATCAATCGCTGATAAATAGGTAATTTCATCAGTTACAATACCATCAATAACACGACGGTATGGTGTTTCTAAAAAGCCATACTCATTGGTACGAGCATAAACTGCTAATGAATTAATCAAACCAATGTTTGGACCTTCAGGCGTTTCGATTGGACAGACACGTCCATAGTGCGTTGGATGTACGTCACGCACTTCAAATCCTGCTCGTTCACGCGTTAAACCACCTGGTCCTAAAGCTGAAATACGAC
The DNA here is from genome assembly GCF_024104075.1 of Gilliamella sp. Taxonomy (NCBI): domain Bacteria; kingdom Pseudomonadati; phylum Pseudomonadota; class Gammaproteobacteria; order Orbales; family Orbaceae; genus Gilliamella; species Gilliamella sp. The sequence continues at coordinate 66,146 of NZ_JAGGHR010000004.1, forward strand.
GTTTATGCGTAATTTCGGATAGTGGATTGTTTTGATCCATAAACTGAGATAACTGACTTGAACCAAAGAATTCACGAATCGCTGCTGAAATTGGTTTAGCATTAATCATATCTTGTGGCATTAGTGAATCAAGATCACCTAGAGATAAGCGTTCTTTCACTGCTCGTTCAACACGAACTAAACCAATACGGAATTGGTTTTCTGCCATTTCACCAACACTACGAATACGTCTATTACCTAAATGGTCGATATCATCAACTTCACCGTGACCATTACGAATAGCGATTAATTTCTTCATTACGTCAACGATATCATCTTTCGTTAAAACGCTTTCACCTTCAATGTCATCACGCCCTAATGAACGGTTAAACTTCATTCGACCAACAGCAGATAAATCATAACGTTCTTCAGAAAAGAATAAATTATCAAATAACGCTTCAGCTGCTTCTTTTGTAGGTGGCTCACCTGGACGCATCATGCGATAAATTTCAACTAATGCTCCAAGTCGGTCACGAGTTGAATCAACATTTAATGTCTCAGAAATAAATGCACCATGATCTAAATCATTAGTGAATAATGTTTCTATCTTTTTATAGCCAGCATTCGTTAATTGAAGTAATAGTTCTAGTGAAATCGGTGTATTGGCAAAAGCAATTACCTCACCTGTTTCTTCATCAACATAATTTTTAGCAAGAACTTTGTTAACAATATATTCAACTGGTACATCAATTTTGCTAACTTTATCTTTTTCTAACTCACGAATGTGACGAGCTGTAATACGTCGGCCTTTTTCAGCGTAAACTTTACCTTTTGACTCAATATCAAATAGTGCTGTATCACCACGTAAACGCTCTGGAATAAGATCCATTTTTAACTTAGATTTGCTAACTTCAAAAATAGTTTTTTCAAAGAAAATATCTAAAATTTCTTCTGTTTCATAACCTAATGCACGTAAAATAATTGTTGCTGGAAGTTTACGACGACGGTCAATACGAGCAAAAAGATTATCTTTTGGATCAAATTCAAAATCAAGCCAAGAACCACGATAAGGAATAATCCGAGCATTATATAAAACTTTACCAGAAGAGTGCGTTTTACCTTTATCACTATCAAAGAACACACCTGGACTACGATGTAATTGCGATACGATTACACGCTCTGTACCGTTTATCACAAATGTACCATTGTCTGTCATTAAAGGAATTTCGCCCATATAGACGTCTTGCTCTTTAATATCTTTAACTGTTCCCTCTGGCGCATCTTTATCATAAATAACTAAACGTAATTTTACGCGCAACGGTGCTGAGTAAGTGATCCCTCTAATTTGACATTCTTTAACATCAAACACAGGTTCGCCCATCATAAAGCTCACGTACTGTAACTCAGCGTTACCACTATAACTTTTTATCGGAAATATTGAACGGAATGCAGCTTCTAAGCCATATTGTCCTTCTGGATCTTGCTCAATAAATTTCTGGAACGAATCAAGTTGAATAGAAAGAAGATACGGTATATCCAAGACTTGTGGACGCTTACCAAAATTCTTACGAATTCGTTTTTTCTCGGTATAAGAGTAAACCATTAGTTCCTCAACTTGCTTATCTGCTATTTTAGCATGATTAAATATTCATCAGGGTGTTATCGCCAACTGATACACCTGACACCTCATCGAAAATATCTATAAATATCAATTGATTAGGCTTAATAAATATACTATTTCTTTATTATTTTTTATTGATAATCTTCAAATAAAATTCTTTAACTTATTATAGCGCAAAAAGGCTGGAGGTATAAAACCCCCAGCCATTTATCGGAATATCGATAAACTTATTTAAGCTCGACAACTGCACCAGATTCTTCAAGTGCTTTCTTAAGTTCATCAGCATCGGCTTTGCTAACGCCTTCTTTAACTGTTGCTGGAGCTGATTCAACAAGGTCTTTAGCTTCTTTTAAGCCTAAACCAGTTGCACCACGAACTGCTTTGATAACAGCTACTTTATTAGCACCAACATCTTTTAAGATTACATCAAATTCAGTTTTCTCTTCTGCTGCTTCAGCTGGACCTGCTGCGGCTACGGCTACAGCTGCTGCTGCAGAAACACCAAATTTTTCTTCCATCATTGATACAAGCTCAACAACATCCATAACAGACATTTCAGCAACTGCATCTAAAATTTGTTCTTTAGTGATAGACATAATATAGTTTCCCAAATTTACATTTTTTAATTAATAAAATTCACAATCAAACCGCCAATTAAGCAGCTTCTTTTTGATCGCGAACCGCTGCAAGAGTACGAACCAATTTGCCAGCTGCGGCTTCTTTCATGGTTGACATCAAGCGAGCTAATGCTTCTTCATATGTAGGTAATGTTGCTAAGCGATCAATATTCGCTGCAGTAATCAACTCACCTTCAAAGGCTGCGGCTTTAATCTCAAATTTTTCATTTTCTTTCGCAAACGCCTTAAAAATACGCGCTGCAGCACCTGGGTGCTCATTTGAAAATGCAATTAGAGTTGGACCAACAAACGTATCTTTTAAACACTCATATTGAGTGCCCTCAACAACACGGCGTAATAGCGTATTACGAACAACACGCATATAAACACCCGCTTCACGAGCAGATTTACGTAATGCAGTCATTTTTTCTACAGTTATGCCTCGAGAATCAGCAACAACTGCAGATAGCGCACCTTTGGCGATTTCATTGACTTCAGCAACAATTTCTTGTTTATTTTGAAGATTTAGTGCCATTGGTATTGCTCCTGGATTATACTAGGCAAAAGCCTAGACTTATTCAAGCTAGCTACAAATATAGCTAGCACAACCACGATGAGCAGAATCCTTCTATTATATCTTATCAGGTTCTGTCACCGTCTACGTAGGAAAATTAAGTAGTCACACAACAACCACACCTACGGTCTTGGACGGGGTCTGGTTAAGGCCAGACACCAACCGATTTCTCTATTTAATTATAAATAATAATTAAACAGTTGCATTTAATGTTGCTTGATCAATAGCAACACCAGCACCCATTGTAGTAGAAAGGCTAACTTTCTTAATAAATACACCTTTAGAAGAGGCTGGTTTTGCACGTTTCAACGCAACAAGTAATGCTTCTAAATTTTCTTTAAGCTTATCTGCATCAAAATCAGCTTTACCAATAGTAGTATGGATAATACCATTCTTATCATTACGGTAACGGATCTGACCAGCTTTAGCGTTTTTTACAGCTTCTGCAACGTTAGGAGTTACAGTTCCAACTTTAGGATTTGGCATTAAACCACGTGGTCCTAAAATTTGACCTAATTGACCAACAACGCGCATAGCGTCAGGTGATGCAATTACGACATCAAAATCCATTTCGCCTTTTTTGATTTGATCTGCAAGATCGTCCATACCCACTAATTCAGCACCAGCTTCTTTTGCAGCCTCTGCATTTGCACCCTGAGTAAAGACAGCAACACGCACGCTACGTCCAGTACCATGAGGAAGAACGATCGCACCACGAACATTTTGATCTGATTTACGTGAATCAATACCTAAATTAACAGCAACATCAACACTTTCTGTAAATTTCGCTGTAGCTAATTCTTTTAATAAAGTAATTGCTTCATTGATTTCATATTGTTTAGTTGCGTTTACTTTTTCGCGGATAAGTTTAGCCTTCTTAGATAATTTAGCCATGAATTAACCCTCCACTTCCAAGCCCATTGAACGAGCTGTTCCTTCAATAGAACGCATCATCGTTTCAATGGTCGCACCATTCATATCTGCAGCTTTCAATTCAGCAATTTCGCGAATTTGTGCACTTGTTACTTTACCTACTTTTTTCTTATTAGGTTCACCTGAACCAGACTTGATTTTAGCCGCTTTCTTTAACAAAACAGCTGCTGGAGGTGTTTTAGTTACAAATGTAAATGAACGGTCAGAATAAACTGTAATTACAACAGGAATTGGTAATCCTTTTTCCATGCTTTCTGTTTTAGCATTAAATGCTTTACAGAATTCCATAATATTCACACCATGTTGACCAAGTGCTGGACCAACTGGTGGACTAGGATTTGCTGCACCAGCTGCAACTTGCAACTTGATGTAAGCTTGTACTTTTTTTGCCATTTCTAGTTTCCTTTGCTTGGGTGCAAACGCCTCTATTAATAATAATTATTAATAAATAGACAGCTCCCCTAAGTTAAATGAGGGCAGAATTATCCTATAACTTAATTGAAAATGCAAGATTTAATTTAAGTATAGATAAATCAAAAGCAAGGCAAATACCTTGCTTTAATCCTAAATTACATAAAAATTAAAGAACATCTACAGCGTTAAGCTCTTTAAATGCAAGTTCTAAACGAGTAACTAAAGAATCTTGTCCCTTACGTAACCATACGCGAGGATCGTAGTATTTTTTATTTGGAGCATCAACACCTTCAGGGTTACCTAATTGCCCCTGTAAATAAGCTTCATTTGCTTTGTAGTAATCTAAAATACCTGACCAGTTAGCCCATTGCGTATCTGTGTCAATATTCATTTTAATTACACCATAACTAACTGCTTCAGCAATTTCTTCCGGTGTAGAACCTGATCCACCATGAAATACAAAGTTTAATGATTTAGCTGGTAGATTATATTTTTCAGATACATATTTTTGTGAGTTATCTAAAATTTTTGGCGTTAATTTAACATTACCTGGTTTATAAACTCCATGCACATTACCAAATGAAGCTGCAATAGTAAAACGAGGACTGATAGCACTTAAACGTTCATAAGCATAAGCTACATCTTCTGGTTGAGTATAAAGTGCTGAGCTATCCATATGACTATTATCAACACCATCTTCTTCACCACCAGTACATCCTAGCTCTAACTCTAAAGTCATTTTCATTGCTGACATACGAGCAAGATATTGACAACAAATATCAATATTATCTTTTAATGACTCTTCTGAAAGATCAATCATATGAGATGAAAATAATGGTTTACCTGTTTTAGCAAAATGAGTTTCGCCTGCATCCAGTAACCCATCAACCCATGGAAGTAATTTTTTAGCGCAGTGATCAGTATGAACTATAACAGGGACTCCATATTTTTCAGCCATAAGATGAACATGTTTTGCGCCAGAAATAGCACCCAACACAGCACATTCTTGACCTTCTAATTTTAGGCCTTTACCAGCAATAAATTGAGCTCCACCGTTAGAAAACTGAACAATAACAGGAGAACCTACTTTTGCGGCTGTTTCAATAACGGCATTGATAGTATTTGTGTCAACACAGTTAACCGCAGGTAATGCAAAGTTATTTTCGCGAGCGATTTGAAATACTTTTTGAACATCATCACCAGTGACAACACCAGGTTTAACAACATCAGAAATCTTAGTAACCATTTTATTACCTATAAATTTATTTATAAAAATTAAAGGATGAGTAATTATCTCATCCTTTTACTGAACTCAAATACTAGGCCTTTGCTCTAGCTTCTAACATCGCAACAGCGGGTAGTTTTTTACCTTCAACAAATTCAAGAAAAGCCCCGCCACCAGTTGAAATATAAGAGATTTTATCTTCAATACCAAATAGATCGATTGCAGCTAATGTATCCCCACCACCAGCAATTGAAAAACCTTCGCTATCGGCAATTGCTTTGGATACAATTTCAGTACCACGACGGAAATTAGGAAATTCAAAAACACCCACTGGACCATTCCATAAAATGGTTTTAGCATTTTTGATAATATTTGCTAATACTTCTGCTGATTTATCACCTAAATCAAGAATTTGTTCATTTTCTTTAACATCTTTAACTGATTTTTCAGTCGCTGTTGCTGTTTCACTAAATTCTGTTGCAACACGAACATCAGTTGGAACTGGGATTTCACAGTTAGCCATTAATTTTTTAGCTTCTGGAATTAAGTCTGCTTCATAAAGAGACTTACCTACATTATAACCTTCAGCGGCAATAAAAGTATTAGCAATACCGCCACCAACAATAATTTGGTCAGCAATTTTTGATAAAGAATCAAGTACGGTTAATTTTGTTGATACCTTAGAACCGGCAACGATAGCAACCATTGGCCTTGCTGGATTATCTAATGCTTTACCTAACGCATCAAGTTCAGCTGCTAACAATGGCCCAGCACAAGCCACTGGCGCAAATTTACCAGCACCATGAGTCGAAGCTTGAGCTCGGTGAGCTGTACCAAATGCATCCATTACATAAATATCACAAAGAGCAGCGTATTTTTTAGACAAAGCTTCATCATCTTTACCTTCGCCTACATTGAAACGAACGTTTTCAAGTACAACTAATTCGCCTTCTTTTACATCTACACCATTGAGGTAATCTTTTACTAAACGAACAGGGAATGACACGTGTTCTTTTAAATAATCAACAACAGGTTGTAAAGAGAACTCTGGATTATACTCACCTTCTGTTGGACGGCCAATATGAGAGGTAACCATTACTTTAGCACCTTTTTTGATGGCTTCTTCAATAGTAGGTAGTGATGCTTTAATACGCGCATCGGAAGTTACCTTACCATTTTTGACCGGCACATTAAGATCTGAGCGAATAAATAAGCGTTTTCCTTTTAGATCAAGATCTTGCATTCTAATAATAGACATGATACTTCCCCTTGTAAAATATAAATAAAATAAAACTTACGCTATTCTAACATAAAAATTCTTTTTAGGTTATAGGGATTGCTGTGCAAATAATAAACATTAATAATAAATACAAAAACTACCAACATATTTTTTTATGTAACGCCATTGACAATAGGAAGAAATTAAGGCATATTTTGCCATCTTATTAATATGTAATTTTTATCTAAACTTGGGAGTTGACTTTGGCTAATATCAAATCAGCTAAGAAGCGTGCGGTTCAATCCGAAAAACGCCGTAAACATAATGCTAGTAACCGTTCAATGATGCGTACTTATATTAAGAAAGTTTACGCAGCTGTTGCAGCTGGTGATAAACAAACAGCTGAAGTGGCATTCAAAGACATGCAAGCAGTTGTTGACCGTCAAGCGGCTCGTGGCTTAATTCACAAAAATAAAGCTGCACGTCATAAAGCAAATTTAATCAAACAAATTAAAGCGTTGGCTTAATACATTAATTTTTTAACTAACATAGTTAAAGAAATACGAAAAAAAGTGGTGTAAGCCACTTTTTTTATTTATATACTAGTTTTATTTTACACAATATTATTAAAAAGAGAGTTTATTGTGGTTCAGCGTGATTATGTCAGAAAAAAGAGCCAATCAAAAAAAAGTAAGTCACGAAATAAGCCTAATTTTATGATATTTTTGGCTATTATAATCATTATTTTATTTTCTGCTATTCTCTATTTTGTTGCAAATAATACACCTAAAAAAACCGCTGAACCGCCAAAAACAAAAACTCAACCTCCTTCAATAACTTTACCTGAACAACCTCAAGAGCGTTGGACATACCTTAAGGAATTAGAAACTCCTAATGCTAATTATGGTTCCGCGTCAAGTTCAATTGCTAGTGAAAGAGAGCAAATCCTAAATAGCTTTGTTAATAATTCACGCAGTGTGACGTCTTCTAAAAAAGAAGCAACAACGCAAAACCAAACATCAAATGTAACATCACAACCAACACAAGCTATTACAAACAAATGGCTATTGCAATGTGGAGCATTTAAAGATAAATCGAATGCTGATAAACTAAAAGCTAAGCTTGCAATGACTGGGGTTAGTGGCAATATTTCTTCAGGCCAATTATATCGAGTCACAGTAGGACCTTATACCAGTAAAAAAGAAGCCGATATCACATTAAACTTATTAAATAGTAATGGGATTAATAATTGTGTTATTTCTAACTAGAATATAAAAAGCCGATGAGATCAATGACACAAATACAGATTTTTATAAAAATGTTATGGAATCGTATCAACCATGACCGGCTAACAACATCTTCTGCGGGACTTGCTTATACCACTATACTAGCACTAGTTCCACTTATTACCGTTATTTTTTCTTTACTTTCAGCTTTTCCTATGTTTGATGAAATTAGCCATTTATTGAAACAATTAATCTATAACAATCTTGTTCCAACGGCGAGTGACACCATTCAAAATTATTTAGAACAATTCATCTCCAATACAAAAAAAATGACCTTTGTTGGTGTAATTGGTCTGATTGTTACATCACTGTTGCTTATCAACTCAATTAATACAGCACTTAATCATATTTGGCAAACTAAACGCAAACGTTCCTTCATGTACAATCTAACCATGTATTGGACAATACTAACCTTAGGCCCAATTTTAATTGGTTCTAGTATAGCGATTAGCTCTTATATTTTTTCATTGAAATGGCTATCTACCGCAACAACGGGTAATATACTACTTAATTGCTTACCATTTATTATTTCTATGATTGGATTTTGGCTACTTTATAGCATTATCCCGACCGAGTCTGTACCTTTAAAAGAATCGATGATTGGAGCGTTTGTCGCTGCAGCATTATTTGAAATAGGTAAACGCGCATTTGCACTATATGTTACTTCGTTTCCAACATATCAACTTATTTACGGAGTAGTATCATCAATCCCCATTATGTTAGTTTGGATCTATTTTTCTTGGTGCATTGTCTTGTTTGGGGCCGAATTTGCAGCAACCTTAACTGACTATAATCGACAAAAAAAACATATTGTTAACAACCCTTCTTTACCAGAGTAATTAAATTATGATCGCCTTAATCCAACGAGTAAAACAAGCTAGTGTGACAATAGACAATAATATCATTGGGCAGATTAATCAGGGTTTACTGATTTTCCTGGGAGTTGAGCAAGATGATGACGAACAAAAAGCAATTCGTTTATGTGATAAAGTTTTAGGTTATCGTATTTTCAGCGATAATGAAGGAAAAATGAATTTAAATGTTAACCAAGCTAATGGCGAAATATTAGTTATTTCTCAATTCACCCTAGCTGCAGACACTAAAAAAGGAATGCGACCAAGCTTTACAAAAGGCGCTAAACCCGATGAAGCAAATAGGCTTTACCAGTTTTTTGTAGAACAATGCCAACAAAAAATAACAACTCAAACAGGCCAATTTGCAGCTGACATGCAAGTATCATTGATTAATGATGGTCCTGTAACATTCTGGTTACAAGTCTAGTTATATAACTAAAATTACATTTAGATAATATTTCGCAAGTTTTACCAATTATTATTTAATATTTGGCATTGTAAGATCCAATTTAAATAGGTTATTGTTAAATAAATCTAGCAACAACCTAACAAAATTTGATTATAAGATACGGCTAACCTTTATTAGTCATCAATCGTTAAATTTCGAGTAGTTAAATCAAATGGAGTTAACTGGTAAACATAATAGTTGAGCCAATTACTAAATAATAGGTAAGCGTGGCTACGCCATGTGGCTTTTGGTGTTAAATGAGGATTATTATCAGGAAAATAATTATATGGCATATCAGGATGAATACCTGCATTTAAATCTCGATAATATTCATTTGCCAACGTTGAAGAATTATATTCAGGATGACCTGTTACAAACACCATTCGCTTATCAGCTGTAGCCATTAAATAAGGACCGGTAATATCAGACTCAGCTAAAATAGTTAAATCGGTATATGTTTTTATTTTATCAATTGGAAAATCAGCATAACGAGAATGAGGAGCCCAAAAGGTATCATCAAAACCACGTGTTAAAATCGCATTAGTTTGTACAATATGATGCTGAAAAACACCCGATAACTTTTGCGTGCGAGTAAATTTTGGTAAATCATATAAGACATTCAAAGCAGCTTGAACACCCCAACAAACAAACATAGTTGAAGTAACATGATCCTTTGCCCAAGTAATAATTTTGGCTAACTTAGACCAATACACAACATCGGAAAAAGCCACTTTCCCTAGTGGGGCACCTGTTATAATTAACCCATCAAAATTTTGCTCACAAATATCATCAAAATCACAATAAAAACTATTTAAATGTTCAATAGGCGTATTTTTAGACTCTCGCTGATCAATACGTAATAACTGAATATCAACTTGTAAAGACGAATTAGAAAGTAAGCGTAAAAATTGGTTTTCTGTTTCGATTTTTTTAGGCATTAAATTTAAAAAAAGAAGCTTAAGAGGTCGAATTTCTTGGGTATTAGCACGCGATGAAGTCATAACAAATACATTCTCATTACGTAATACATCAACCGCAGGTAATGAGTCAGGAATACAAATAGGCATAACAAAAACTCCTAAATCGGTAAGTAATTTTTAAACATCAAAATAGACGTCTAGAAATCTATATAGCTAAATATAGTATCTTTTAATTTATTTGTCGAGATTTTTTATTTAACAAAATCATCAGAATAATCAAATTACAAATTAACAAACATTCTAAAGAAATGTGTATTACTTCATGCAAAAATCAAAATCACTCCGATAGATTTGTTAATTAAAAAGTACGAGTATCGGTACGCCAAGTATCTGCAGTAAGCGCTTCACCAAAATAGCTATTAATTAATTTTTGGGTAATATCACTCAGCGGTGAAGCTAATACTTCAGCAGTATTACCATATTCAACCAATTCGCCATTATGCATAACTAAAATTTCATCGCTGATATGTTTCATCATCCCAATATCTTGAGTAACATATACATAAGAGATATTTTGTTCAGCTTGTAACATCAGCATTAAATTAACAATTTGTGAACGCATCGAAATATCAAGTGCAGCTAATGCTTCATCTAAAATTATCACTTTAGGTTTTAAAATCAATGCTCGAGCTAATGCTACTCGCTGTTTTTGCCCCGCAGCCATCACTGAAGGATAATAAGAGGCATGTTCAGGTAACAATCCAACTTGCTTCAATACATCTCTAATTAACTTTTCACGTTCATGAGCATCATAATTAGCATTACACTTTAATGGGATTTCAAGCAATTGCCCAATACGTAATCGTGGATCAAATGAACTTTCTACATGCTGAAATATCATACGAATTAGTTGACAACGATAGCTATAATCGCCGTATTGAACTTTATTACCGTCAATCCAGATATCTCCACTATCAGGCTTTATCATACCAACTAACATTTTTGCGAGTGTCGATTTGCCAGAGCCATTTTGTCCGATAATTGCAAGCGTTTTACCTTCATTAAGAGAAAACGATAATGGCTTCACCGCATTAATGTATAAATGTCCCAGAAATCCTTTAGGAATTTTAAATTGCTTAGATAAGTTACGCACTCTTAATATTGGATTCATCGTATATTCCTATTATTTATGGCTACTCATCAGTATTTAACGGAAAATGACAGGCTACGAAATGATCTTTTATCGGTATCAATTCTGGCGCCAAAATACATTTTTTCTGGGCATATGGACAACGAGGACCTAATCGACAACCTATTGGTAGGTGTTCTAATGATGGGATCACTCCAGGCAAAGTATTTAAAGGACTTTTATGCGGCATCGCTTTACCAAAGTCAGGAATTGCATAAATTAACGCCTGAGTATAAGGATGATAAGGCGATTTAATTAAATCTTTACTATCTGCAACTTCAACTGTCTGTCCACAATATAAAACATTGATACGATCAGTCCATCTGGTAACCATTTGCAGATCATGACTAATAAATAAGATAGTGGTACCCACATTTTGATTCATACTAGCTAGCAACCTAAAAATTTGTGCTTCAGTAGTTGCTTCCATCGCATTTGTCGGCTCATCAGCAATAAGTAGCTTAGGTTGATTAGCCAACGCAATTGCAATCATGACTTTTTGACATTCACCTTCAGTCAATTCAAACGGATAAGATTTTAATATCTCCTTATGATTCTTAATTCCTACCCGATGCAATAACTCAATCGCTCGATGTTTACGCCAAAATAACCTTTGCCACCAATGCCCTTTAAATGTCCTTCTTGGAATTGCACTAATTAACTGTTGTCCTACTTTCATGGAAGGATCTAAGCAAGATTGTGGTTCTTGGAATATCATCGATATATTGGCACTAATGACTTTTCGGCGCTGTCTAGGAGTGAGTTTAAGTAAATCAATGTCATTAAAATAAAATCGATCAGCTGAAATCTTCCAATTATGATTAGTCACACCTAAAATAGCTTTAGCGATAAGGCTTTTTCCAGATCCTGACTCACCAACTAAACCTCGAATTTCACCTTCTGACAACTTTAAATTTACACGATCAATTGCACGTAAAAGACCATCTGGTGTAATAAACTCAATGGTTAAATTCCGAATATCTAACAATGCCATAATTAAGTTCCTGCTCGACGGCCATATAATCCAAAATTGAATAAATAAACCAAAATAATTGTAGCAGAAACCGCAATTCCCGGAGATAAAAAGGCTAAATAATTAGTTGCAATGATATCTTTCATTTGAAACATCATCATACCTAAATCTGGTCGAGAAACATCATTAGCAAAACCTAAAAAAGTTATAGTAGTAATAGTTAAAATAATCGAACCAAATAGCGAAACAATTTCAGTCAAATAAATAGGTAAAATATTAGGTAAAATATAATGATTAAAAATTGTAAAGGAAGATAATCCATCAAGTCTATAGGCCGTAATATATGTTTTATTCCATTCATTGATGGCACGCTGATGAATATTATAAATAAAGCGTGGCGTATAAGATAACCCTATTACCAATAAAATATTAGTAATGTCATCTTCTAATAATAAGCTAATAACAATCACACCAAGTAACGGTGGTACTACCATACAAAATTTAAAAACAAATAATATAAAAGGGCGTATAAATGATATAAAAAACATTAAATAATTGATTAACCCACCAATGACTACCACATAAAAAACCGCCTTTAAGGTCATTGACATAGTTGAGCGATAACCAATTAACAAATAATCAAAAATATCTTGTCCTTTAGCGTTAGTACCTAATACATGATTAATATCACCATTAGACCACCAAGCAGGTGGTAATGAAGTTGGGTAAATAGGGTTTAAATGAGCATGAAAGAACCATTTGGTTGATAATGCCACAAAGGCAAGCGCCAATATGCCATAAAGGCCAACAACTAAGTAGAAATTACTATGCAACCGATTAAAGCTTAAATTGACATTTTGAAGCAATCTTGCTCGCCTAGACATAATGTTCCTTATGACGTAAAGGATAAATAACTACCGCCGAAATTTCGCCCAATAACGTTAACAAACTGATGACAGTGCCACAGGCTAAAATGGCAATAGAAATAACAAAATAATTATGATGATGATAAGCAAGCATCACCCATTGCCCCAATCCTACTCGATTAAATAAAATTTCAATTACCATAGTTGAAAAAAGTAGTGTTGTCGTATTATAAGTCAGCTGTGGAATAGTTGCAGGAATGGAATTAGGTAATAAATGGCGGCGTAAAATTTTAAACGGTGATCGTTCACGAATAATCGCCATTTTAATAAAATTCTGTCGTGATGTATTTCTTACATTCTGGCTAACGAGTTGAATAGTCATAATGCTTGGTTGAATAGCTAAAATAATGATCGGCAAAAACAAATAGTGAAGTTGGCCCAATATCATATGCCATTTATCTGTTTTTGATGAAATTAAAAGATCCAATAACGAAGTTCCAGCTACTGATGGCGATACATTAAAATTCATCGATATCGACCAAGTTGGCGATAACCAATACATAACAATAATAACAACCATAACTATAGGGCAAGAATACAAAGATAAAGATCCTAAACGGATAATATTATTTAACCAATGAATATTACTAAGTCCAAGAAAAATTCCCAATGGCAATCCAATCAGTAAAGCAACGAATAAAGCAAGAATGCACAGTTCAAATGTAGCCAATAGTGTATGGAGAAACGGCACTGTTTCTCCAGTTAACAATCTGAATTGCCCCTGCAGCAACTGTTTAAAAAAAGCACTGTAGGCATCCAAAAAGCTTAAATTATTAATGTTAAATGTTGAGTGAGGGCTAAAATAAACTAAACAAAAACTAATCTGAGCTAATACGCAGATAATAAACAAAAACGTTACTATTTTCTTGAAAATATAGATAATCATTATTTATCTTTATCGCTATTATAATTAATTAAAACACGGCAACATAACCACGCCACCGTGTTTTAATCTATTTATTGATTATCCAGTATTACTGGTTTACTTGCTGCGGCATAAGCATGATCCTGAGCACTTAAACCACCAGCATTACCTTTACCTTCAAAATGATAATCTGATTCTTCACGCGATTTTATTTCAACATCATAAGTCACATATTCTGGTGCAGGTGCTTTAGTCATTGCTGATGAGGAATAACCTATTGAGTGTGAATCATTAATTACAAGATCATTATCATTTTTCTCACTAACGTTAAAATCCTCTTGAACACTTACAAATATGGGAGCTTTTGATACCTCATCAACACTAGCAGTTCTACTTACATCTTCCTCATTTTTAACAATAACAGGAAGTAAAAGCGATGGAATGACAGGTACCACATTATGTGGTTCATAATTAGCTATTTGACTGTAATCAACAACAACACGACCTAAAGCTAATTCCAATGATGCTGCAGCAAACGGCAATGGTATTGGAGACTGTTTTAGTTCTACATTACGAACACGGCGTTTATTACGTTGGCCATTCATTCGTAAATGTCTTGAAGTACGGCGCTGACGTTTCGGTTGAATTTCCGATACAATATTGTCCTCAGCTGATTCTGAAACAATAATAGGTAATAATAAAGAAGGAATAATAACTCGTTCTTGTTCAGTTTGCACCATAGCCATGGCATTACTATTTTTCACACGAACACTTTTAGTTAATGCTCGTTGTTGGCGTCTTGGCTTAGCCTCACGCAGTTTTGGTTGTACCACTTCCTCGACAACTCTATCTGCCTTAAGATTGTTTTCAGAGTTTGACAAATTAGCATTTGAATTACTATTTTGTTTAGCTCTGCGATTATTTCGACTTGATTCTTTAACCTCGTCAATATTACCTGCTGCAACAAAATTACCATTATTAGCAGCATTGTTATTTCGGTGATTACGTTGACGTCGATTGTTTGAACGTTGATTATCCCGTCTTTTAGTCGGTCTTGTTTTAACTTCTGGCTGTGGTTCTACTTTTTCAGTAACAAACATTTTACGTAATTTACCAAATAATCCACTAAACAGACCGCCTGATTTTATAGTTTTTGACTCTACCTTTTCTTTTGGTGTTGCACAAGCTTCAACTTTAGGTCCAGATAATACAGCTTGTTCAACAATAACTTCAACAGCTTGTTGCTCTTCTTCCTCTTCCTCAAGTTCACGAATCAATTTTGGAAGATTATAACTCAGTACATCTGTTTCTTCGCCTCTACGCTTACGAATCACCTTATACAATGGTGTTTCCATCTCTTCATCGCCAGCAATCACAATTTTGACATCAGGATGCATACTTTCAATATTGGTGATAGCACGACGTTTTTCGTTGAGTAAGTAGCTCGCTATTGGCACAGGAACAATGACATCGATTTGTACTGTATTATCTTTCATTGCTTCTTCTTGAATCAATCGAAGAATAGATAAAGACAATGAATTATTGTCCCTAACTGTGCCTGTACCTTGACAACGAGGGCAAATGTGATGCGTTGCTTCGCGTAATGAAGGGCTTAAACGTTGGCGCGACATTTCAAGTAAACCAAAGCGTGAAATTCGCGTGGTTTGAATTCGTGCACGATCGGTTTTCATCGCTTCTTTTAAGCGGTTTTCTACCTCACGTTGATTACGGACTGGTGTCATATCAATAAAATCGATAACAATCAAACCACCTAAATCGCGTAAACGTAGTTGACGAGCTATTTCTTCGGCTGCCTCAAGGTTAGTATTAAATGCTGTTTCTTCAATATCACTACCACGAATGGATTTAGCCGAGTTAATATCGATTGCTGTAAGCGCTTCTGTGGCATCAATAACAATTGAACCACCAGAAGGTAAGCGAACTTCTCGCTGAAATGCCGATTCAATCTGCCCCTCAATTTGGAAATGATTAAATAATGGCACATCACCCTCATAAAGCTTTAAGCGACCGATATACTCAACTCGTCCCAAATCAGCTAAACGTTTTTTAGCAATCTCAAGTACTTTAGGATTATCAATTAAAATATCACCAACATCATCACGCAAATAATCACGAAACGCACGAGTAATGATATCACTTTCTTTATGAATCAAACTTGGTGCAGGATGTTTTTTGGCTTCGTTTTGAATTGCTGTCCAATAGTTAACTAATGCATCTAAATCTTGTTGCAACTCCTCTTGGCTTTTACCAACTCCTGCCGTTCGAGCTATAACACCCATGCCTTTTGGCTTTGCAATTGCATCAATAATACGCTTAAGATCTGCTCTTTCTTCACCTTCTATACGGCGCGAAACACCGCCAGCACGAGGATCATTAGGCATCAACACCAAGTAGCTACCAGCTAAACTAATATAGGTGGTTAAAGCCGCACCTTTTTTGCCACGAATCTCTTTTTCAATTTGGATAAGGACTTCTTGACCTTCCTGTAGATGTTTAATACTACGACGACCAGAAATATTAGATGGGAAATAGCTTTCAGCAATCTCTTTTAAAGGTAAAAAACCATCACGCTCACCACCATACGAAACAAAAGCGGCTTCTAAACTTGGATTGATTTTAGTGATTTTACCTTTATAAATATTCGCTTTTTTTTGTTCATGTCCAAGGCTTTCGATATCTAAATCATACAATCGTTGACCATCAACAAGCGCAACTCGCAGCTCTTCTTGCTGGGTTGCATTGATTAGCATTCTTTTCATTATTCTACACTCTTGATTAATCTTAATTAACAGTAGGTAGAATCTTATTATTGATAAGTGATTATTTTAACAATGATGAATAATGGTACTTAACTAAATATTGGTATACAGCATTCATTATTTTATTTATGTTATTTTTGTTATTATTTTATGTGAACCTGATACCGCTTACACAACATCAATATCATACATTAAGTAACATGCTAAATTAAAAAGCACTAAATATTTAAAAAAACCTAATTGTATAATTTATTGACACTATTAATATGGCTAATTTGCAAACCTATGTTTCTTAACGGCTTTAGCAAATAAACTAAATCTTTATGCAATTGTTTAAAATAAACATATTATCTAATTATAATGATTCTACTTACGCTATTTTATTTTGAAAAACTGTAATGTCTAACGCCATTGCTGCATTACAAGGATAAAATTATCCGTCACTATTATTAACGTTTCAGTCAAGGATAGCAAGCAAATTAAACTGGCTATTTTACAAACAGTTAAGAATTCATTTTTAGCTATATTCAACTTGCTTTAATCACACAATAAATAACTTATTTAATTTGCTTAAATTTTTTACTGAAACACATAGTTACCTGAAACTTTTTTACAAAATTTTTTCTTACTAATTATCCCATTAACTAAAAATAAAACACCGATGCAATTATGCATAACGAATCCTAATCAGTATAATTACAATAAAATGACATTATAATTTAAATATGAGATATATCTGTTTATGAACTCTGCCAATAAAATTGCCTTACTTAATTTTACTACTCGTTGGATTGAGCAATTCAAATACGCACCACAAAGCGAAGAACTACATGCCATCCCCTCGCCTTGTATTTTAAAAACTGACCATCTCACGGTATTTTGGCAACCATTTTTATTAGAACCGCCAAGAGATCTCTCGATTGTTGAACAAGTTATTGGTATCATTTTACATCCCTCTGCTCACATTTTTTATGGTACACAATATGCTGGCAATATGACGGCTAAATTTACCGACACACATTTAACCTTAATTCAAGCATGGAACGATGATGACTTTTCAACTTTAGAACAAAATTTAATAGCTCATTTATCCCAACAAAAAAGATTAAAACGAACACCAACCATTTTTATAGCTACGACGGATGACAGCACAAAAATAATTTCATTAAACAATTTAACGGGCGAAATAGTAAAAGAGGACTTAATTACAGGAGAACTAACGACATTAACTAATGATTTGATTTCATTTTTTAATCAACTTACAGTTTTTCAGTAACTATAAGAACGTTAAAAATTTTACAAAAATCTATTTTATCGTATACCTATTTGAAATTGTAACTTACAAAATAATGTGTATATAATGCAGTAATAATAATCAATTAAATAGGTGGATTATGTTTGAAAATTTGACAGCAGCACCAGCCGATCCCATTTTAGGGCTAGCAGACCTTTATAATAAAGATGAACGCACCAATAAAATTAATTTAAGTGTCGGTATTTATAAAGATGAAACGACCAAAACCCCTATTTTAGAAAGTATCAGAAAAGCAGGGCATTTGTTACTAAATGACGAAACCACAAAAAGTTACTTTCCTATTGACGGTCTCAAATCCTTCAATATTGCAACGCAAACTTTGCTTTTTGGTAGTGAAAATGAACGAGCAAGAACTGCACAAGCACCTGGAGGAACAGGGGCTTTACGCATTATGGCAGACTTTTTAGCTCGCCGAACAAAAATAAAACGGGTTTGGGTTAGTAATCCAACTTGGCCAAATCATCGTAGTGTATTCCAAATGGCAGGCCTTGAAGTACGCGAATACCATTATTATAGTGCACAAACGCACACTCTTGATTTTGATGCCATGATGAGTAGCTTAAACCAAGTTGCCGCTGGCGAAGCGGTATTATTCCATGGATGCTGTCATAACCCAACGGGTATCGATCCAACTCCAGAACAATGGCAAGCTATATCGGATCTTGCCTTAAAAAATGGTTGGTTACCACTGTTTGATTTAGCTTACCAAGGCTTTGGACAAGGTATAGAAGAAGACGTTTATGGGTTACGGTTATTTGCCAATAATCATCCAGAACTACTTATTGCAAGTTCATATTCTAAAAATTTCGGTTTATATAACGAACGAGTGGGAGCATTTACATTAATTGCGGCAAATGCTGAAATTGCCGATCGAGCCTTTAGTCAAGTCAAAACAATTATTCGAGCTAATTACTCAAACCCTCCTGCCCATGGTGCTAAAATCGTCTCTTATATATTAAACAATGAAGAATTAAAAGAAGAGTGGATTGATGAATTAACAAGCATGCGTCAACGCATTCACCGCATGCGACAACTATTTGTAAAAACCTTACAAGACAAAGGTGCAAATCAGGATTTTAGTTTTATTGCCAAACAAAATGGCATGTTTTCGTTCAGTGGCTTGAACGAAGAACAAGTGCTAAAATTACGTAATGATTATGGCATTTACATCGTAAACTCAGGACGTATCAACGTGGCTGGTATGACATTAGATAACATGTCCAGACTTTGCGAATCAATTGTTGAAGTACTATAGAAATTTTAATAATAAACAGTCATAACAATAGAAGCGCTCAAATAAAGGGTGTTTCTATTTACTTTCCCCTTTAAATTAATATGTTTTTTTACTATAAAAAACAGGTTTAACTTTGGCATACATATCCTTATTAATCAAAAATTATTCTAATGATTACTTACAGCTCCCCCTTCTCATTAGTATTTTATTCCATTTGGTTATATCAATAGAAAAACAGATTATTAGACGATACTGCAATAATTACTAATAATTATTGAGTAAGATAGTAACAATTATTGAGGATAGTTTGGTGGCGTCACATATTTTAGATTTTTTAATTTTGGGCAATAACTTTGGTACTAACGAAATGAGAGCAATTTGGTCTGAGACAAATCGCTTGCAAAAACAGGTTGATGTCGAAGTTGCTTTAGCTAAAGCGGAAGGCGAGTTAGGCGTTATTCCAATTGAAGCAGCCAATTCAATCATATCCAAAGCCGATGCATCTAAATTATCAATTGAACAAATTGCCGAAGAAGCAGCTAAAGCCAAACATTCGTTAATGTCAACAATTAATGCACTGCAAAAACAAGTCGGTGATGCGGGTCAATATATTCATTACGGCGCAACTACACAAGATATCGTCGATACTGCAACTGTTTTACAATTAAAACAATCTTTTACTGTAATTGAACGCGATAGCAAACTAGTGGCACTAGAACTAAAACGTTTAGCTAAAAAGTATCAGTATTTACCCATGGTTGGACGAACCCATGGCATGCAAGCACTCCCTACAACCTTTGGTTTTAAACTTGCCGTATGGTTAGATGAATTTATTCGGCACTTACAACGTTTAAGTGAAATCAAACAGCGAGTATTAGTCGGTAATATTAGTGGTGCAATTTGTACTTATGCCTCAATGGGCAAGTTAGGACCACAAGTTGAAACGCGTGCTTTAACAATACTGGGACTAAATACCCCTAATATCGGTTGGCAAGCAGCTCGTGACCGTTTTTCTGAATATGCATCAGTCATTGCGCTAATTAGTGGCACATTAGGTAAAATGGGCAATGAATTTTACAACTTAATGCGTACCGAAATTAACGAAGTTGAAGAACCGTTCTCGGAAGGAAAAATAGGTTCAACTACCATGCCGCATAAACGCAACCCAGCGGCATTAGAAGGTTTAGCCAGTTTGACAGCTCCACTTTTAAAAAGTGTCGCATTAATTCACGAATCAATGAAAGTTGAACATGAACGCGATGCCATGAGTTGGCGAGCCGAATGGATCGCACTACCAGAAATTAACCTTTATATTTCAGCACAATTACAGACAGCCCTTGCCGTACTTAAAGGACTTAAAATCAATGCAGAAAAAATGTTGATCAATTTATCACTACAAAATGGTTTACTACTATCTGAAAAAGTGATGTTTGAAATCGGCAAACGATTAGGCAAACAAACTGCACATAATTTAGTTTACCAAAGCGCCATGAAAGCATTTGAACAAAATCGACCATTTAAAGATATATTATTAGAAGATCCACGTTTAAATAAAGAATTCACCGAATCCGAACTTGATGCTTGGTTAGATCCAATTAGCTATATTGGCTCTGCACCTGAAAAAGTAGCACAAGTTATTCAATATGCTGAACAGTGTGGAGTATTAGCATGAGCTTTCGCTTAATCACTCATAAAGACATTCCTGCTTATCAGGTGCTATTGCATAATGCTTATCAATCCACCACTCAATTAGGCATCCATTTTGCCGCAGCAACAGTCACGCAATCGCAAATTGCTGACCATATTAATTCCAATGCCGTGTATCTATTTGAAAAAGAAGGTGATCTACTATCAACCTTAAGTATTCGCTTTCCATGGGGTAATAACCCAGGACCTTATGGGTTACCGCATTTAGGTTGGTTTGCAACAGCGCCACAATATAAAGGCAAAGGTTATGGTAATGCATTATGGGATTTTGTTGAACAGCAAATTCTAATTAACCAACTAAAATTACCTGCTGTCACGTTAGGCACTGCTGCAAACCATCCATGGCTTGCCCAAACTTATATTAATAGAGGCTATAAAAAAATAGGGCAAGCTAATTTAACACTCGATCATACCACACTTTATTTTAAAAAAATCTTAAATCATAAAAACTATACCGAATGGAAAAAAAGGAGTAATAAACAATGAAAAAAATAAGCAAGTTACTGTCCGCTCTTTTATTAACTAGCCTAGCCTTAATTGGTTGTGATAATAAATCCAATCACCAAGTAACAGAGCAAAATGTCATTAAAGTGGGCTCCACAGGACAAAGCTATCCAAACGGTTATAAACAAGATGGCAATTTAGTCGGATTTGATGTTGAAGTTACTGAAGCAATTGCTAACGAATTAGGCTATAAAGTCGAATGGATCATTGCTGAATTTGGTGGTTTAATGGGGCAATTTGATTCAGGGCGTTTAGATACTATTGCCAATGCAGTTGCGGTTACAGATGCTCGTCAAGCCAAATATGATTTTTCCAATACCTATAGCCTTTACGGTAGCCAAGTTGTTACCCACAAAGATAACAACGATATCAAGCAATTATCTGATTTTAAAGGTAAAACCATTGCCGGTGTGCTAGGCTCAAATCATATAAATAATCTAAAAAAAGCCTTTCCTAACAACGAAATAACAATCAAGACCTATGAAACACGAGATGGTGCAATGTATGACACGGAGTATAGACGAGTTGATGGTTATGTCAATTCTAAGCCAATATTACTGGCTGAAATTAAGCGTAAAAACCTACCGTTTAAATTAGTGGGTGAGCCAATTACTATTGAGCAAGTTGCTTTTCCATTTAGTAAAGATGAAAAAGGCCAAGCACTACGTGAAAAATTCAATCAAGCCATCGAAAAGTTACGCACCAATGGCACATTGAAAAACCTTGCAATTAAATATTTTGGTGAAGATATTACCCTATGAATTTTAATGTAAACTATTTTTTAAGTGTGTTTCCGCAGATATTACCTTATCTGCCAGTTACACTTTTTATTACCATCATATCGATTATGTTTGCCATTATATTTGGACTTGCGATTGCACTATTACGTAGCAATAAAATAATCATTATCGATTCGTTTTTTGCACTGTTTATTTCACTGTTTCGAGGTATACCTTCTGTTGTTTTACTGTTTATTATTTATTATGGATTACCACAAATTTTTCCTGTTTTAAAACAAATGGGCGCTACAACAGCAGCCATTATCTGCTTCAGTTTAAAATATTCGTCCTATTTAGCTGAAATTTTCCGAGCAAGTTTAAAGTCCGTTGATCAGGGTCAGAAAGAGGCAGGAATAACCGTTGGTTTAAGTAAAATACAAGTTTATCGGGGTATTATACTACCACAAGCTATGGTCAATGCCCTACCAAACGCCGGTAATATGTTCATTTCATTACTTAAAGATTCGTCTGTTGCCTTTTTTGTTGGCGTGCAAGAACTATTAGCATCGGGGAAAATGTTAACTGCTAACTCATTCCTCTACTTCGAAACCTATCTAGCTGTAGGTATTGTTTACTGGCTAACTGTTGTTGCCTATTCTTGGATACAAAAACAATTAGAGCAAAAGCTCAGTATACCTTATCATCGTTAAGGAGTAAGGTTATGATTTCTGTTTCGCATTTATCTAAACGTTTTGCAAATAATGAAGTATTAAAAGACATCAACTTAAATATAAAACAAGGTGAAGTTGTTGCCATTATTGGCCCATCAGGCTCAGGAAAATCAACTCTGTTACGTTGTTTAAATTTACTAGAAAAACCAAATACAGGCACTATCAAAATAGGAACTGTATCACTTAATAGTAAGCATTATAGTATTAAAGAAGAAAGCAACTTACGAAAACAGTCCGCTATGGTTTTTCAACACTATAATTTATTTAAAAATAAAACAGCATTAGAAAATATAACTTATCCATTAATTGTTGGTCAAAAAATGGATAAAACCAAAGCAAAACAACAAGGATTATCATTATTAGAACGAGTCGGTATGTTGCCATACGCAACACAATATCCCATCACTTTATCGGGTGGTCAAC
The DNA here is from genome assembly GCF_024104075.1 of Gilliamella sp. NCBI lineage: Bacteria > Pseudomonadati > Pseudomonadota > Gammaproteobacteria > Orbales > Orbaceae > Gilliamella > Gilliamella sp. Next base: position 89,602 of record NZ_JAGGHR010000004.1, read on the forward strand.
AACAACGTGTTGCAATTGCAAGAGCTTTAGCTGTTAAACCAAATGTATTATTATTTGATGAACCGACTTCTGCACTCGATCCTGAACGAGTACACGAAGTATTGCAAGTCATGCTACAGCTAGCAAAAGAACGTATTACTATGATTATAGTAACTCATGAAATGGAGTTTGCTAAGTACGTTGCAGATAGAATTATCTTTATGGCTGAAGGAATGATTATCGAAGAGGGATCAGCAAAATCAGTCATCGATAATCCTCAAAATGAAATTACGCAACGATTTTTACGCCAGCTAACTGACGAAATTGATTTTGAAATTTAGTTAAAAACTATACTAACTAATGATAATAATTTAATATTTAAAGAGTAAATAAATAAGATAATAGAAATTGACGAAAATCTAAACCTTTTGCTAGTTTATGAATGCCTGTTAATAATTGCTCTGCTTTAGTTTGATCTTGAATCGCTGAATGCAATTTTAACGACATTTCAGTTTGGCTATATGGGTTTTTAGGAGAACCTTTGGGAATATCAATACGCTGACTTATCTTTTTACCATTTTTAAGAAAAATATCAATAATCACATAACGCCCATTATAAGCTTCTGGATGTGGCGTAAGTTGCGTTTGATAACTTCGTTTCATCTTCTGCATTAATTGTTTTATTGCATTTGAAATAGGTTGTGATGAAAACTGCTCAAAACTAAGTGGCAATCCTAAAAGAGTTAATGCTAAAACATATTCAGCCGAAAAACGTCCTTGCTGCGCCAATGAAGGGGTTTTATATATCAGTGCAGCATCACTATTTGGTGGTGCAAAATAAATAACAATATTATTAATATTATCAAATTCAAAGCTAGGATTTTGGTAAAGTAATTGACCTGCATCAGCAACATAAGCAGCAGCTGAACAATAAGAATAATTTTTAAACCATAATCCGGGATCCACAATCTTCCAAGTTTTACCCCAATGACTTAAATCAAAATGTGTATTACCTTGCCCATAAATAGCCAAAAAACCTAATTTATCATCTAAAAAATCCTGAGCGGCATGTATACCAACTCTTAACCATTCAACGGATTGTACAGCATGCTGTGCTGCTAGTCCTGCATGTAAAAATTTGATCGGAGTACCCATTAACAAACGCATTCCTGATGCTTGTGTAGCTGCTAATGTTAATGCCTGTGATAAAAAAGGTTCATCATAGAGATAACAAATAGCAGCAGTGGCGGCAATTCCACCCAAAGTAATAGTTGCATGCCAACCTTTTTCATAATGCTGTGGATTAACACTTTTACCCAACAAAGCCATCACTTCGATACCAATAACATAAGCCGTTAAAAAACGCCTACTATCAACCTTTTGTTCAATACTATCTAATCGAACACTAGCAATAAGAGCGGATAAAATAACTGCTGAGGGGTGGCCTCTAACATCTGAATGTACATCATCATAATCTAAACAATGCGCTTGGAAGCCATTAAAAAGTGCTGCTTGCCTTGCCGTAGCTAACTTTTTTTGACCAATCAGCAAAGCTCTAGTATTTCCACCCTCATCTGCTATCCATGCTAGTAATTTATGAACATCATCTTCCTGACAAGCTTGCAAACTACAGGCAAAATAATCGGTTATCCCCTTGATAGCACAATCAATAACTTGAGGCTCACTGATTATTGAAGTATTTTTTATTAAAATACTTAATTGTTGACCTAAATTCATTTTATATTCTCAATAAATAATAAAAATAACCACTTAATAAAGTAATTTACTTTACCATAAGTAACATAGTGAAAAATAAATAAAAAGTTAAAGATTATATGGTTATATTTTTATAACGCAAAGTCATAAGCATGAATCTATTTATATAATCATTCTTGGCAATTGTTTTATGTGCTAAGATATTGCCATCAATTGTATTTAACATTACAAAGAATAAGTCTAATTATGTCAATTTGTTATGTTGCTTTAGGCAGCAACCTTGAAGATCCGTTTGCACAAGCTAATCGTGCTATTGAATCATTACGCTGTTTGCCTAGCACAAAAGTGGTAGATATTTCACCATTTTATCGAAGTAAGCCCTTAGGACCACAAGATCAAAATGATTATCTTAATGCAGTAATTAAACTGACGACAAGCTTATCACCTATAGCATTGCTTGATGAACTACAAGCAATTGAAAAAGCACAAGGACGCGTACGCAAAGATAATCGTTGGGGTGCTAGAACCCTAGATTTAGATATATTACTTTATGATGACTTAGTTATTAATAATGAAAGACTTACTATCCCTCATTATCATATGAAAAATAGAGAATTTGTCCTCTATCCACTATTTGATATCAGTCCTGAACTTATTTTCCCCGATAATGACAAATTGTACGATTTAGTAGCTAAATGTCCTGAAAATGGATTAAAAAAGTGGAATAAGTAATTATCTTTATTAATAACATATAGTTGTACTATTTTTTTATTTTTTAATTATAAAAATGATAAAAAAAATTTGCCAAAGGCTGAATTATTGCTATAGTTTAGCGCTTTCAAATAATCTTTACTTAAGGGGATTGCAGTGAAAAAGGAACAAAAAGTAAATACATCTTCTCTTAGCCTGCTTTCAATTGCTGGGCTTGAGCCTTATAAAGAGGCAAAAGACGAGGAGTACATGAACCCTAAGCAATTGAAACATTTCAAACTTATTTTAGAAGCTTGGCTAACACAGCTACAAGGTGAAATGGGAAAAACAGTTACACATATGCAAGATGAAGCAGCGAACTTTCCAGATCCGGCTGACCGAGCAACACAAGAAGAAGAATTCAGCCTTGAATTACGCGCTCGAGATAGAGAAAGAAGACTCATCAAAAAAATTGAAAAAACGTTAAAGAAAATCGAATCAGACGATTTTGGTTATTGTGAATCTTGTGGTGTTGAAATTGGAATTCGCCGTTTAGAAGCAAGACCAACAGCCGATTTATGTATCGATTGTAAAACACTTGCTGAACTTCGCGAAAAACAAATGGGTATGTGATCCCAGTTTTATCTATCATTCTAAATCAGACCTATGCACTATATCGGTCGTTTTGCCCCTTCGCCATCCGGACCATTACATTTCGGTTCGCTGGTAACGGCTCTTGGTAGTTATCTCCAAGCTAAATCTTGTCGTGGTAAATGGCTTGTCCGTATCGAAGATATCGACCCACCACGAGAAGTCAAAGGGGCATCATCACTTATATTAAAAACGCTTGAAGCGCTTAATTTATATTGGGATGATACAGTCTTGTATCAATCATCTTGCCGTGAGCGTTACCGCACTGTTTTAAAAACACTTATAGATAAACAACAAGCCTATTATTGTGACTGTACTAGACAACGAATTCAAAACCTAACAAATGGTATTTACGATAACTTTTGTCGTGAACGACATTTATCTATCAATAATAAGCAACAAGTTGCTATACGTTTAAAACAAAATCATCCTATTTTTCAATTTAAAGATCAGATTCGTGGCTTACAAACAGTTGAAAAAGCAAGTGCGCAAGAAGATTTTATTATTCACCGCAAAGACGGCTTATTTGCCTATAACTTAGTGGTAGTTTTAGACGATCATGAACAAGGAATTACCGAAATTGTTCGTGGCGCGGATCTTTTACCTGTTACTGCAAAACAAATCTCACTATATCAACTGCTTGGTTTTTCTGTGCCAAGTTACAGCCATTTACCACTAGTATTAGATAAAAATGGCAATAAACTATCAAAACAAAATCATGCTAGCCCGATTGATTTAAACAATTTTAAAGCGTTAACCGTCCAGGCTTTACAGTTTCTAGGGCAATGTGTGCCAGAAGATTGGCAAGACGCCACTCAAAAACAGTTACTAGATTGGGCTATACAACATTGGCAAATTGACAATGTCCCAAAACAGAACAGCCAATTATCCACCGATATAAGATAAATTAGGGGTGAGCCCTACACGATGATTATGTAACAAATGCTTTTCTGGTTTAATCATTAATGAAGCAAGAATTCTTGCTTTTAATTGTTGTTTCTGTTCTGAGCTTTCCAACAAATCACGTAAATCAACCGCCGCATCACCAAATAGGCAGTAATGTAATTTACCGATAGATGATACACGTAATCGATTGCAGCTTTTACAAAAATCTTTTGAATAGGGCATAATCAAACCAATTTTTCCTTGATAGTCGCTGTGCACATAAATCTTAGCAGGACCTGATAATGGTTTTTTGGGTTGTAACTCCCACCCCTGCGCAATTAATTGTGTTTCAATAAAACTACCAGACAAGTGATAACGATTGAATGTATCGTTGCTTTCGCCTGTTTCCATAAGTTCAATAAAGCGCAACTCTACTGGAATATCTTTAATCCATAACAAATAATCATTTAAATTATCATTCATATTTTTCATCAAAACAGTGTTAATTTTGACTTTTTTTATACCTACTTCTAACGATTTATCAACACACTGCAGTAATTCTTTAAGCTTATCTTGACCAGTAATTAATTTAAATAAATGGGGAGTAAAACTATCAATACTAATATTAATCGCATTTAAACCAGCTTGATGCCAATGGTGAATATTTTTTAATAAACGCGAACCATTGGTCGTAATAGCGAGTTCTTTCACGCTGGGATAGGAAGATATGAGCGATAAGATATCAATAAAATCGCGACGCAAAGTGGGCTCACCACCCGTTAACCGAATTTTACGCACACCAAGTTCAGTAAATGTTGCCACAACATGATTAATCTCACTGAGCGACAAAAATTTATGTTCCTTGTTAGGCTGATAACCACTTGGTAAACAGTACTGACACTGAAAATTACACAGCTCGGTAATCGACAAACGTAGATATTGAAATCGACGCTGATAATTATCAACTAATTGCATATATACATTAAACACCTTATCCAAATCGGGAAGCATAACCATTTCTGCGTTATACCGCGGCTAATCCACCATATGAAAATGCCACTTAGGTAAAAAAGCTTCAGAGTTTGATTCAGTCTAGCATAGGCTTTATTTTTTGACTATGAGCAAAGTGATTTTTATAACGCGTCTTCTTTCCAATTAATAGAAACTTATCTATAAAAAATTTATTTACATTATGTTAATTTCTGCTAACCTTATTCAATTAAATTAATTATTTTATAATCCTAATCAATATATAATTAACCGAGGAATAGGTATAAATTTATAGCATAATAGATAATGTAATGGAATATAAGTTATATAAAGTGAGTCAATTTTAAATAAACACTAATAATAAAAGTTCCATGACAAATAACATCGATTTTGCAATAAATTGACCAATAATGAAGAATGAAAAAGGCATTTGCTTTTTTATTAGGCTGTGAAGATTCAAATCTAAAATCTATTGATAATACATTATTGGAAAATATAAAGACATATTATCTTCAAAAGATTCCAAGTAAAGATAATCAAATCTGTTTTTATTTAGGAAATATCTTATTTCCTTATCAAACTAAACAATTAACCTATTCTAAACAATCTATAACAAAAGTTTGGGTAAATAATCAACTTAATCAACATTTGGATCTATTTAACCGACTTATATTTAATCGCAAAACAATCCTATTTTTATAACAATCAATTATTATGAATAACAAAATAATAAAATCTGCCCGATATCTAACAAATTTAAGCTTAATTTTATTCCCAATCTTAGCATTCTCTGATGATGCTAGTCGCTATATAACTTATAACAATCTACTTTTCGATCGTGACGGCACAGTTATTATCGATAACAGCCAAGAAATTGACTCAATAAAATACCAAGATCATTATTGGATTGTGCAGTTAACCAACAGTAGCAATAACCTCCTCTACAGCAATATAAAAAAGATAGATAATTTTAAATTTGCTTTTGAAAAAAAAGGCGACATATTAAAGTTTAAAATCAAAAATAACTTAACTTATTTGGGCGCCGAACGAATAGCCTATTATTACCAAGATACACATTTATCAGTTGTCATTGATACCGATGGTAATTTAATTACACCCAAAGGGCGTTATTATCTCGAAATCGGCCCCTTTATTAACGGTTATGCCGAAGTAACTACCCCAGAATATGATGAAGGCTATTTAAATCTACAAGGTAAATTTTTTAAAAAACTCCCTAAAACAACACTGACACAAAAAACGCAATCCCAAACCAAACCACAATGCAAAATAATCACATCCGATACAATAATGCAGCTATGTAAAAAAAATAACAGCCAATATCTAGTTAATAGCAAAACAGGCAAAGAAACCGATGTTGGTTCCAAAGCGTGGACGACTAATTTTGAGTGCATCCCACAAAACCTTTCAGCAGGTTATTTTTGGCTAGGCAATTATCAAGATGGTTATCATGTTTATCAAATTTATGATTATGATGGGAAAATGCATTATGAAAATCAGTTTGATAGCATTTCTCCTTTATACGGTACAGTAAGTTGGGTAAAAAATAATTATAATTCTAAAAAATATCACCTTATTGATATCAAAGGTAAAACACTTGGTGAATATGATTATTATACAGTTAAAGATGTTGGTAAGGAAAAACTTTATTATGCCCAAAAAGCCACACCCAAAAATCAAAGTGAGGATGAAAAAAAGTTATTAACGATTTTGGATATAAATGGTAATATTTTATTTTATGAAGATATCGTCGGTCAGGCTCAATACAACTTTTGCAACCGTAATTTTAAAGTATTAAAAAATAAGGAAAATAAAATAGTTTGGCCAACAGACTTAGAGCGAGAATGTCTTTTAGATCGTTATATTCAATCAGCAAAAACCGATAACGACAACAGTTATCGACATAAAGAGCAAGAAAGTAAAGCGATTGAAATACCAAAAGATAAAGTTCCCGAAATCAGCCGCTATTTTACACAAATTCAATCCAACAAAAATACCAATCCATTTACATTCGAAAAAGGTGATATTTATCTTACAGGTCCCAACACAACTAAAATTGAAGGTATCGCAGAACTAAGTATACCTGAAGGATATATATATAGTGAAAAATATAACCCATCTAACACAGAACATTGTGACAGGTTTGTTGCGCCAGCTTATGACAATCAAAACCGATTATGTATAAATGTTTATAAACTCGGATTTATTGACTTACTTGAAGTCAAAAAGTTATTTGATGACAAAACCAACATCGAAAATTTAAAAACAAAAATTTCTTCAAGAATAGAAGATTATAAAGAATACAAAGACTATCAAAAATTTGAATGGTTAATCGACCCTGAATTTGATTTTGAAAACCAAAGTTTAAAATTCGGCTATCGATATCACATAGCAGAAAGCGATCAAAACAGAACCAGTCAAATTATCGAATATATAAAATTTGCCAAAGACCACATCATTGTGTTTAAAAACGATTATTACGACGATTATAACGATTTTAAGCCAATGGAATTTGATTGGCTTAATCGCATTAAGGTTTTTGAAAAGGCCGATATCAGCTCGACTTATCCTTGCAGCAAATTATCAATAAAAGACTCGGCATTATCTGCCAATAAATTTATTTATTTAGATAAAGAATTTTGCTTTCCACTACCGATAACCACACTCTTTGAAAGATATCCTACGCAAACTGAATTAAATAGTTACCATGAGTTATTTTCCTTCAGGGAAAACCAATACCCAATAAAAGAGGGAAAAACCTTATGGAATTAATAAAATATCTTCTCAGCACAATAGCTGTAACAATAATCGGACTCACTCTAAATGCGTGTGATGCTCCGCCACAACAAAGCCAATCCGAACTCGAAAAACTGCCCGAGGTTTTTAATTTAACTGAACAACAATGGCAAAACGAAATCCAACAACGATTTGACACCATAAACGGTAATGGCGAACCAATAAAATGCATATCAATAGTAATGACTGCGCCTTATTACATATTTGACAGACGATACGACTCTGACACATTGATCCTATTACAAACGTTAACAGAAGCAGGCTTGCTAACAGAACAAATTGAAATTAGCGGAATGGATAAAAATCGCATCGTTTATATCTATAACCTTACCGAAGAAGGCAAAAAATACTATAGAAAATGGCCTAACTTGAGTTCGTCAGGATTTTGTTTTGGCAAAGTGATTGTCAAGTCGATAACCAAAATAACGCCATATAGCAATTATATTGAAATTGAATATCAATATGTTATTGATAAATTACCCCCCAAATTAATGCCCCAAAATGAATTAAAAACCGATACCGTAAGGTTTTATTATGATGAACAAACAAAAAAGCTCTATAGCCGTGGTATTGGCTTAATTGTTAAAAACTATTGGGATTAATTATCATGAATTTAAAATATCCACTGATAACTACTTTCAGCTTACTACTATTTGGTTGCAATAATGTAGATTATAAGCAATCGCTACAAGAAACTTTAAGTAGAGAAGATAATCGTGCATTATGTTATTTCCTGCCAAATAACCAAAACATCTTTCCTAACGATGTGTTTTTCGATAAACAAACTGAAATACTCGACCTATTTGTCGATCTCAAATTCTTAAAAATCAAAAACATCACAGCCCAATTTTATGATGCCAATACAGATATAACCACCCTGCCTAGATCCCCCACCAAAATTGAAGGATTAAGATATCAATTAACTAATGAAGGTAAAAAATATTTTGTTGGTAATAAAGGTGCTTTTTGCTTTGGCGATATCATCATTGATAAAGTGAACGACACTTACAATATAGAAATGATAAGAGGAGGTTTTCAGGTCGACACAGGTAAATGGATAGATTATAACTATCATTATACTAATATCCCAGATTGGGCTTATGATCAACGTTTTGAGCAATACTATAAAAAAATTTCACTGAATAGTCAGATATTACACAGTGCCAGAGCAACTTATTATAATAGTAACAATAGTTATGAAACGGGAATTAATAAAACAAAATTAATTACTTTAAAAACTAAAGATGAAGAATAAAAATAACTTAATATTTTTATTTAAAAATTAATAAAAAATGAATACTCAATAAAAGTTGGATTTTTTAAATCTTCTTTTAAGAAATCAATTATCACTAACAAAGCCTTCTTATAGTTATTATAATCTTCAATGATACAAGTAACATTAAGAAGGATCCACTCAGTTTCCTCTTAACTCGGACATATCATTAATTTCATTTATTCCTGAATTCAAACATGAAGTGCAATTTTAAACACGGTGGAGTGAAGAAAGTAGAAAGGTGATTTATACTAGCACCTTCGCACCATCACAGTTTGGAGATTGTGATCCTCGCCAAAATATTAGACAGTGCCCGCCTCTATCATTTTTTCGTTTTGGTAATATTGTTGTTCATATTGTTCAGGTGATACCCAGCCATTGGCTGAATGACGGCGTATCCGATTATAATAGATTTCAATATATTCAAATAGTGCTTTATTAGCCTGCTTCCTCGTTTTGTAGTAACAGTCATGAATAATATGTGTTTTGAGTGTATGAAAAAAACTTTCAACAACCGCATTATCAAAGCAGTCACAAGCTGAAAATAATATTAAACCTATCAATCCACTCAGATTCTAAGGACAATATTTTGGTGAAGACAAATTTGTTCCAGACAAATTTATGGCAAGGTAATGGGTTTATTGCCGAAAGCGATAATGATAAACATTGGCAAAGTTATATTTATGAACCCGATAGCCACCGACCGCTTGCCCTTTAATTTTTTGTTTAAAATGTGTTGCCATTCCAAAATAAGATTTTAATACTCGTATAGTTGTTATTTTAATTGTTTACTGTCCATATTCTTAAATGTGACAAAGTACTTAAAATGTAAGTATTCAGTATACCTAATATCTATTTATCTTAAAAAAATTATAAAAACAGGGTAAAAAAAGATTGCATAGAATAAAAAATAACGTATTTTAAATAAGCAAATACATTTAATTTTCGGTTTCTTAACATTTTCTAAAGGCATTTTGGTAAATATGGTGAAGCAGGTTGTTGGTTGTATGGCTTTAGTGATGAAACATCATGTTAAATATTCTTTTTTTTTATTTTATAGGCTGAACAGATTTTTGGCATT
>NZ_JAGGHR010000050.1:0-10819 GCF_024104075.1 Gilliamella sp.
TAATAAGCTTATCTTTCTAAAGCGATTAAAGTATAGCCATTTAAGAAATAGTTGGCTAGTTTTTTGGCGGACTTTTTTGTAAAGAAATGTAAATAAATTTAAAGAAACATTTAGCACGATCAATTGTCAATTTTTCAACAACATCAACATATTCACAACCTCTGTAATAACGTTTACCAGAATAACCTTCAGCATATTTATTGGTGAGTTACATGTTAACTCCTAGTTATTAATTACAACAAGCCTTAAACTTACCGCACATCACAGTGTAAAAAACAACACTAGTTACCCTTACTTAATCAGCGATCAATTTCAATCTTTTTTTGAGTTATAAAAAATATTTATATATTGTTGAAAAGTAGTATTATGGATAAGATATGGCATACAAGACATATTGCTAAAATAATTAAAAATTTTATTTGGTTTATAATGCAACTTCATTTAGTCGTTAATACATTCGGTTCCGATTTACAACGTCGTTATGGCGAAAAGATCTATAAACTTACTTTACATGGTGGCTTTAGTTGTCCCAATCGAGATGGTACTATTGGGCAAGGTGGCTGTACTTTTTGTAATGTTGCCTCAATCATTGATGAATCTATTCAGGTTAAATCAATTTCTGAACAATTAACCTCGCAAGCCCAACAGATGAAAAAGTCTAAACGATACCTTGCTTATTTTCAAGCTTATACCAGCACCTACGCCGAGGTTGAAATTCTAAAAAGTATGTATGAAGAAGCCCTGAATAGTGCGGATATTGTTGGGCTTTGTGTTGGCACTCGCCCTGATTGTGTTCCTGATGAAGCACTTGATTTGCTTGCGAATTATCAATCCAATGGCTATGAAGTTTGGTTAGAACTTGGTTTACAAACTGCTCATAACAAAACCTTACACGATATTAATCGAGGGCATACTTTTGATGATTATTATCAAACCGTACAAAAGGCACGCAAGCTTGGCATTAAGGTCTGTACTCACTTAATTATTGGTTTACCGAAAGAAACCAAACAAGATAACTTTATAACCCTTGAGCGTGTGCTAGACTGTGGTGTGGACGGTTTAAAATTACACCCTTTACATATTGTTGAAGGTAGTATTATGGCAAAAGCGTGGCGGGCTGGGCGGCTTCCAGTATTATCATTAGATGAATATGTCGATATTGCTGGCGATATCATTCGCCAAACGCCAGCCAATATTTTGTATCATCGCATATCAGCTAATGCCAGAAAACCAACTTTACTTGCTCCTGATTGGTGTGAAAACCATTGGCAATCGATGAATGCCGTTGATCACAATTTACGCCAGTTTGGTGCTCAAGGTAGTGCTATTGGTGATAGTTACTTTTTTAAATCATAAGTGGATTTAATGATTATGAAAAAGGACATCCTTTCATTTATCCACTTCGCCTTTTTATTAATAATTATTAATTTATTTTCAACCAATAAATATGAATGGATGATTTTTACAGGTGATCCAGACAACCTTTGCACGTTACCATTAAGTGGAAGAAATAGTGAAGACGTTTTTCTTATCCTTACCATTCCCTTAATTTTGAGTTTATTTTTTATAAAAAATAGAAAAATAAGATATATCTATTTGTCCCTTGCTATTCTCTATTGTTTTTGGTCATTCTTTTTACGTTTTCAATGGTGCTAACAATTTCATCTAAAATTATTATAGTTTGAGAGATTATCAATAGCGTAACGCACCCACACTAAGAATAAAACCAAACTATAATGGTATAGACTCTTGAATTATTTTTACAAATGACAGTATGCTTATTCAACTGCCACTATGACCCAAATTTTACAGCAAATTTGGGTCTATAAAAATCAAACTTTGCACCCAAATAAATACTAAGTATATAATACGCCTTTCAAACTTGAGACAATCTGCATGCAACTGGCTTTTTGTATTTATAAATATTTTCCTTTTGGTGGTTTGCAACGTGATTTTTGGCAAATAGCTAAAGCTTGTCAAAATCGAGGACATAATGTTCGTGTTTATGTCATGGATTGGCAAGGCGATGTACCTTGTGGGTTTGACATTATTTTGGTACCTAAAAAGGGCTTATCCAACCATAGTCGTAATCAATCTTATTACCATTGGGTGAAGGATCATTTACAAGCAAATCCTGTTGATTGTGTAGTTGGCTTTAATAAAATGCCTGATTTGGATGTTTATTTTGCAGGTGATACTTGTTATGCCGAAAAGGTTTCACACAAGGGCTTTTTGTATAAATTGTCAAAACGCTGTAAGCACTATTTAGCTTTCGAAGATGCGGTATTTAATCAACATAGCCAAACCAAAGTTATGGTACTAACAAAACAGCAAATTAGTGATTTTGAGCACTATTATCATACTGTTCCGTCTCGATTTTACCTTTTGCCACCCGGTATTGCGCAAGATCGTCAATACAATTATGAGTCGCTAGCTAAAGGTAAGCAATTTAGGCAAGCCAATCAAATTGATGAACATAATTTTGTGATTGTGCAAATTGGATCAGATTTTAAGCGTAAGGGAGTAGATCGTTCTTTAACCGCCATTGCCGCACTACCTTGCGATTTAAAACAAAAAGTGACTTTTTTAGTAGTGGGGCAGGATAATCCCGAAGCTTATCAAAAACTGGCTAAGCAACTCGGCATTGAGCATCAAGTACGTTTTTTTGCAGGGCGTAATGATATCCCTGACTTTTTATTTGCGGCAGATTTGCTATTGCACCCTGCAAGGCAAGAAGCAGCCGGTATGGTGCTTATTGAAGGGTTAGCCGCTGGAGTGCCAGTGATTGTGTCAAGCACTTCGGGCTATGCTTATCATATTGATGATGCCAATGCTGGGGTGATCCTTGCCGAACCTTTTGTACAAGTAGATCTCAATCAAGCGTTGCAAAATGCCATAACAAACCACGATCGGTTATTAACATGGCACAACAATGCAATACATTATGGTAAAACGGCTGATTTATATCATTTAGCCCAGCGTGCCGCGGATATTATTTTAGGTTGTGATCATTATGAATGAGTTGAAGTTAAAATCCCCTTTTGATGCTTTGTGGAAAAATAAAGATCCGTTTGCGGAAGTTGAGTTAATATCAGGCAAAGTCTATCGAGCGGTTAAGCAACGTAAGACGTTGAATTTTGAGCTTGGTGATGAATCGTATTTTATTAAAATTCATCGTGGTACAACCATTAAAGAGATTATGAAGAATCTTATTTCGTTACGTTTACCTGTTTTAGATGCTAAGCAAGAGTGGAATGCGATTGAGCGTTTGGAGCAAGTTGGCGTTAATACGATGGATGGGCGAGCATTTGGTCGTAAGGGGCTAAATCCGCTGACTCGTCATTCGTTTATTGTGACAAGAGATCTTAACCCGACTGTGAGTTTAGAAGATTTTACTAAGCCATGGTTAACTAATCCACCTAGCTATCATATAAAGCGTTGTTTAGTGATTTATTTGGCAAAAATGGTTGCCCAAATGCATGCGGCTGGGGTTAATCATCGTGATTGTTATTTGTGTCACTTTTTGCTTGATATTCCGCTTTTTGAAAATCATCAGCAAATAAAATTATCGGTGATTGATTTACACCGTGCTCAGATCCGTAAAACAGTTCCTGTTCGTTGGCGTGATAAAGATTTAATTGGGCTTTATTTTTCAGCCATGAATATTGGGCTAACTGATCGTGATATTTGGCGTTTTTTGAAAGTGTATTTTAATCAACCTTTAAAAACGATTTTGCGTAATGAAGCTAAGTTAATTGCTAGTACGCATCAAAAAGTTGAACGAATTCGTAAAAGGACAGAAAAGTATCATCTTTAACAATAAGGATACGCTATGTTTATTGAACAAATTGATATTTCCGGATTTAAAGGTATTAGTCAACTATCTTTAAAATTAAATGCAAGTTCTAGCGTACTAATGGGTGAAAATCGTTGGGGGCGGTCAAGTTTAATCAGCGCTTTGCAATTGTTATCACTAGACAACACATTTTACCAATTTGTCGATTCCGATTTTTATCATGATCAATACCAATGTTATGGCGATAATATTATTATTAAAATCACTTATTGCCAATCACACTTACATGAATTAAATAATCAAGATTATCAACCATTACGCTCAGTTTCGTATCAATCACACCAAGATAATCTGCATCGTATCACTTATCAAATTTCTGCCAATAAACAAAATAACCAAATTATAACACAACATAAATTGCTCAATGCACAAGGCAATCCCTTTAATATAGAAAACGAAAAATTATTAATTGCAACATTAATCAAACTAAATCCAGTAATGACACTTAAAAATGCAATTAATCCAGAGCAATTAACTGTTACTAACGAACCATTATCCGAACACTACATTAGCCAACTTTCAAACCAACTAAAAGCCCATTCAGCCGAATTAACCCAAGATGAATTAGCTCGAGGCCTACAAGCCGCACGCTCATTATTAGAGTATTATTTTGTCGATCAAGCACACCGCAATCATTACAAACAAAAAAATGCCAAAAGTACACCAAGATCAGAAGATTGGAATATTTTGGAACAAATTAATGATGTATTGGATAATCTTGATAATGATTATTTACGAACGGTATTTTTAGGAATTTTCGGCTCTATTATTGATGCTAAAGGAAATTATTCACTTTCACAAAGTTCAATGCCTATTTTAATTTTAGAAGAGCCTGAAAGTTTGTTACATCCAATCATTTTATCCGTTGCATTTCGCTTACTAAAAAACTTTCCTACACAAAAAATTATCACGTCTAACTCAAGTGATCTAGTATCGTTATTTTCATTAGAACACCTTTATCGTTTAATTCGTCTGCCAGATAAAATTATTGCCAAATACATTGAACCTCATTCATTAAACGTTAGTGATAGTCGTCGTATTGCGTTTCATATTCTTTATCGCCGATCAAATGCCTTATTTGCACGATGTTGGTTGTTAGTCGAGGGCGAAACCGAAGTGTGGTTGTTACGTGAACTAGCAGAACAAAGTGGTTATCATCTGAGTTCAGAGGGAGTTCAGCTTATTGAGTTTGCTCAGTGTGGTTTAAAACCGCTTATAAAATATGCCAATAAAATGGGAATTCATTGGTATGTAATTACCGATGGGGATATGGCGGGTAAAAAATATGCCGATACGGTAAAATCGTTATGTGGTGAAGATAAAAATCCTAATGATTACTTAACGGTTTTACCTGCGCGAGACATTGAAAACTTTTTATTTAAACATGGTTTTAGTCATGTCTATAAACTTGCCGCTTATAATACAACACAGCATATTGATCTGCCTGTACATCAAATTATTCAAAAAGCAATTCATAAAAGTTCAAAACCTGATCTTGCGATTGCCATTTGTGATGATGCAAAATCACGTGGTATAAACGCTATACCGCGTTTGCTAATGGATACTTTTTCGAGAATTATTAGTTCATCTAAAGGGTTAGTTTAGATAATTACATTTTGAAAAATATTTAAAATCGCTATCAAGAAGATAAAACTATTCCGCCAATATAAATCGGCGGAATAAAATAAAAATTAATTCTATTTGGAGATTCGTTTATATTTAGCACGTTTAGGCTCTAACGCTTCAGCACCCAATGTGCGCTTTTTCCATTCTTCGTATTCGGTAAAGTTACCTTCAAAGAATTCAACATGCCCTTCGTCTTGATAATCCAAAATATGGGTCGCAATACGATCTAAGAACCAACGGTCATGCGAAATCACTAAAGCACAACCCGGAAACTCTAATAATGCATTTTCAAGCGCGCGTAGCGTTTCAACATCTAAATCATTGGTTGGTTCATCAAGTAACAGAACATTACCGCCTACTTGCAATAATTTAGCTAAATGCACACGCCCACGTTCACCACCTGAAAGTTCACCTACACGCTTTTGCTGATCAACACCTTTAAAGTTAAAACGACCAACATAAGCACGACTTGGTATTTCAAAATTGCCAATACGCATAATATCTTGACCGTTTGAAATTTCGTCCCAAACTGTTTTTTTGTCGTCCATACTGTCACGGAACTGATCAACTGATGCAAGTTGCACTGTTTCACCCAAAGTAATCGTGCCTGAATCAGGTTGTTCTTTGCCTGATAGCATTCTAAATAGGGTTGATTTCCCTGCTCCATTTGGACCAATAATGCCAACAATTGCCCCTTTAGGAATACTAAAAGATAAGTTATCAATCAGCACACGATCGCCATACGATTTAGTTAGATTGCTTACTTCAATCACTTTATCGCCTAAACGCTGTCCAGCTGGAATAAAGAGCTCGTTAGTTTCGTTACGTTTTTGGTAATCGTTACTGTTGAGTTCTTCAAAGCGAGCTAGGCGGGCTTTGCTTTTTGCTTGGCGCCCTTTCGGATTTTGTCGTACCCACTCAAGTTCTTTTTCGATCGATTTACGACGTGCCGATTCGGTCGAGGCTTCTTGCGCTAGGCGCTGATCTTTTTGTTCAAGCCAAGATGAGTAGTTGCCTTCCCATGGAATGCCTTCACCACGGTCAAGTTCTAAAATCCAACCAGCTACGTTGTCTAGAAAGTAGCGATCGTGAGTTACTGCAACAACCGTACCTTCGTAGTCATGTAAGAATCGTTCTAACCATGCTACTGATTCGGCATCTAAGTGGTTGGTCGGTTCATCCATTAATAACATATCAGGCTTTTCAAGTAATAATTGACAAATTGCTACTCGACGGCGTTCACCACCTGATAAATTTTCAATTTTCGCATCCCAATCAGGTAAACGTAGTGCGTCAGCGGCTCGCTCTAACTGGTTATCAAGATTATGAGCATCTTGCGATTGAATAATGGCTTCAAGCTCTGCTTGTTCTTTGGCTAATTTGTCAAAATCGGCGTCAGGATCAGCATAAGCGGCATATACTTCATTTAATCGAGCCAATGCTTGTTTAGCATCACTAACCGCTTGCTCAATGGCTTCACGCACAGTTTGTTTAGGATCTAATTTCGGTTCTTGGGGTAAATAACCAATTTTAATATCAGGTTGTGGGCGTGCTTCGCCTTCAATTTCGGTATCAACACCCGCCATAATTCGTAGTAAAGTGGATTTACCCGCTCCATTTAAACCGAGTACACCAATTTTTGCACCTGGAAAAAAACTTAAAGAAATATCTTTTAAAATATAGCGTTTAGGGGGAACAATCTTCCCTACGCGATTCATGGTATAAACATATTGCGCCATAAAACATCATCCGTTAATTTTGTTTAAAAATAGCAAACCATATCAGTTGCTATATAATTGATGGCATATATTGTAATGATTCTGAGCATCGGGTCTAGGGTTATTTTTGAGAATATAGGTAAATCAATATTCGCTATACACAAAACTTAATGTAGGACTTGTATATGCATATTCATGCTTCGCCACAATGACCATAATGGTAACGGTGAAAAAATAGGAATAATTTCTAATCTAACGCCTACGCTTTTAAGAGGGTACACATACCGACACCATCTCTGGAAATCAAAAGATAGACATAACACCCTTATAGATAACCTTTAGCATGTAATAGAGATACCCAGAAATTTTTGTATCCCTCAACTCAATAATGTCATAGTCCAGTTGATCATTAAAAACCGTTTTCCCATTTATTAGTTAGCTATCAATTTAAAAATGACTTTTAAATTTGATAGCATTTATTTAACCTATAACGACTGATAAATATCCAAGACTAATATGATCAAAATAAAATGCGACGTTAAAGTAAAAAATAACTTTTATGTTAAGCTTTGTAAGACTTGCGCTAATTAATCTGGTTGTGGAAAAAATAAAGAAATAGATTTAATATCTATAAGAAAAAGGCTTTATAAAAAGCATAATCATTTTCAAATACTCGTAATAGACAACAACATTAGTTGCCCATTACGGTTTTAGTGATTATTTTATAGCACTATACTACTCACTATCCTTTAAGGTACTACACAGACTACCCTGTGGGTTGTGAACAATGAAATATTATTAATACGTCTGAACATCCTCAAATCTTGGAGTGACACACATAAACCAATAAGATAATCATCAATTAATGACTGGCTACAAAACAAACAGAGCAATAATCCTATTTTAAACATCGATTTGATTTATAAAGTTTTTATGGTAAATTTTCACCTCGACAAAATGTTTGAGAGGACTGACCACGATCGAGGCTATAGTGATCACCATTAATCCAACTGTTTAGAGGCGTTCCATCAACAGCAAAAGGCTTATCGGCTCGGTACATTTCAGATGTCCAAATATAACTCCCACCGTTATGATATCGGTAGACGCTTCCCCATTCTCCTAGAAATGTACCTAAATCACGGGAAGGTCTATATGTCCTTGGTGTAGGAAGTGTAGCAGTACCTTCTGGTAAATCAGCATCAAGTGAATTAATTAATTCATTCCTTCTATACATATATTTTTGTCGCCAAGATTTTCCTGTGTCAGAAAAATCATTAACTTGTTCTCGTGTTGTTGCTGGTATTGCATGACCATCAATAATTTTACGACATTCATCAAACGCCACGTACTCACGATCAAAGTTAATAAAACCGCTACTTTTATAATCCTTCCTATGATCAACAAGAATTGCCCATTTTTTAGGTATCGGAAGAGTCACTTTACCAATATTTTTCCAACTGTTACCGTTATCTTCTGTGTACTCCATATTAATGGTTAATGGAGTCTTCGGTTTAAGACGACTATTATAAACAACCTGACAACCTTTCCCCAATTCTTTATTTCCGTTTCCTGATAAAGTTACCCAATTATTGATATTGCTAGCATCAAGTCTACAACGGTATTTTGACTGTTCATTCCCTGAACCTATTAAGTCAAACTTAATCCCTTTGAAACCAGTGATAGGTCGAAATGACTCGGCTATAAATCCTACACGAAATCGATTAACCTCCTTATAACCAGCACCACTCCATAATGCCGAGTTATAGCCTTTAGGATATTTAGTTATATCACTAGCCTTTGAATAAACATCAAGACCATCTGGCCGAGCGTAGCACAATTTTGGACCACCTGAAAGCATAAATTGGTAAGTTATTTTGGGTTTGCTACCATAATAATTTTTATTGGGAATGCCATACTTAGTCGTTGCGGCGATATCTTGTGCACTCAACTCTAAAGTATAAGGCCCCCCACATAGTGTCAACTCCTGATGTAAATCACTCACAACTTGAGAACCATCTTTCCAAGTTGCAGTTAACGTACCACCGACGGTAAAATTATCAGTAATTGAAGCATCACCATCATCATCCGCCACTTGCAAGTTAGAAATTGTATGTGCTTGTCCATCAGCAGTAACCAAAGCAATAACATCTGAAAACTTTGTACCAAAAGGGACAGTTAACGGTTTTCCTCCATTCGAGATTGAACCATTAACTCCAATTTGTATTAGCTCGCCAGTGTTTTCTTGACTTGGCATCATAAAACCTAGCAACTCATCTAAATTTTTTAGTTTATTACCGACTTGATCATTCTGAGACGTTTTAAATTGTAGATAAGGCGCACTCCCTTCAATCACCTTTGTTGTGGTTGCGGATAAGGCAATAACATTACCCGATATCATTATACCCAACGTAGCAATTATAGTTCCATAAGCATAATGTTTGACATGTAAACTTGACGATATAATTCGTAAAATTTGGCCAAAAAACTTAGCTATTTTTAAAATAAACATTCGAGGTTGTTCAAAAGCTAACTTATTGCTTTTGTATATTTTATTATTCATAACTTCCATTTTTAATTACTTTTTCCTATAAAAAATCATTTGCATCCAAATCATAACTACTGATAAAACACAAATTTGATCATATTTATTATATTATGTTAATTTTATGTAAAAAATAACTTTTTTGTTAAGATTTGTAAACATGTGATTAAATGAGTCTGATTATTAAAAATAATATATAACTATATGAAAATTATATTAAATAATAAGAAATAGACTGATTTTATAGTTTTAAATATTAGGTACCAATTTTGTAAAAAATAATCATCAAATTATTCATCATTGCATGTTGATGGGAATCGTTAACCTTATATTTTTGATACTAAAAAGTGGGAACATACCATTACTGTAAACAATGCGAGTAAGTTCTATAATTAACTTACTCGTAATAACCCCTGTAACTTTAAAAGTTACAGAGTCAAACTATTTGCTGAACAAATAAAACAAATTTAACTATGGCTTGACACAAGCAGCTCTAAGTTTATTATTAGTTGATTTAGAATCATATAAATCTCCATCCCCCAAATCGATTCGAATTGGTTCTCCTTTGTATGTATCAATTGCCCAATACCAATCTTGAGGATGACTAGTTTCCCAGTCATCAAGACCTAAATAGTGATTAGGATTGTTAAATAAGGTTCCCCATTCATTAAATAGCCCACCAATCCACTTGCCATTACCGCCGCGATAGCTTAATTGACGGCGATAACCATTGATATTTCTTCCAGGAATACCTCCTGTCCAAATATCATCATTATTTGCATTAGTATAATCTGCAACACTCGGCATTCGGTATCCAATTCGGTTACAGTAATTTTTTGCATCTTGCACAGATGCATTAATATTAGCCCCTTGGGCTATATACCATCTTTCAATTTTAAAGCTATACAAGACGTTACTTTTGGCTCTATCTGAATAAAGCTTAAATGTAGAGGGACTAAAGTTTTTATTAGCACTACTGTTTACTGGTCCTTTTAGTACTATCTTTAAAGCTACATCTCGTGAACCTTTTCCCCAACCTGGTGTTATTGCAGATGATAAAGCTAAACTAACTCCACT
>NZ_JAGGHR010000051.1:0-10056 GCF_024104075.1 Gilliamella sp.
CCCAATCGCAATGGCAGACGGCTTACGTTTTGCGATTCGTGAAGGTGGTCGTACTGTTGGTGCGGGTGTTGTTGCTAGGGTTATTAAATAATCTAGTATTAGCTACCAATAGAAAGGGTATCAATAGATGCCCTTTCTTATCTAGTCTGTTTAGCAAAATGTTTTTGATAAAAGAGCATTTTGGAAAATAGATATTACTATAAATAACATAATTATGGGTTTTATATGCTAGTAAGTAACGAGAGTCAAGATTCAAATACTATTCTAGACAAATTTAAGTGGTGTTTAGTTTTAGTATTGATTGCATTTGTTGTTTGGGGAAATTTTTATTTTGCTGAACCAAATGATATATATCAACCTAATACAATCGTTCGGATTATTGCAGTTGTTGTAATTTCGTTATTAACGCTGTTAATTGCGATTACAACAAACATGGGTAAGTCATTTTTGTTATTTTTACAAGAATCTAGAAAAGAATTAAGAAAAGTTGTATGGCCAACACGTAAAGAAACAGCACAAACAACTTTACTTGTTGCAGCTATTACACTTTTTGTTGGTTTAGCGCTTTGGGGGATGGATACAGTATTCCGTTTAGTCATCTTTTATTTAACATCAATAGGGCGTTAATATGAGCGAAACACAACAAAAGCGATGGTATGTTATTCAAGCTTATTCTGGGTATGAAGCGAGGGTTGCACAATCATTACGTGAATACATCAAATTACATAATATGGAAGATGCATTTGGTGAAGTTTTAGTACCCACTGAAGAAGTTGTTGAAATGAAAAGTGGTCAACGCCGTAAAAGTGAACGCAAATTCTTTCCTGGTTATGTGCTAGTTGAAATGATGATGAATGATGCAACTTGGCATTTAGTAAAAAGTGTACCAAGAACAATGGGATTCATTGGTGGTACTTCGGATCGACCAGCGCCTATCAGCCAACGTGAAGTTGATGCTATCATGAATCGTTTACAACAAATAGGTGATAAACCACGCCCTAAAACACTATTTGAACCAGGCGAGCTTGTTCGTGTTAACGAAGGTCCATTTGCTGACTTTAATGGTGTAGTAGAAGAAGTTGATTACGAAAAAAGTCGCTTAAAAGTATCGGTTTCTATTTTTGGACGTTCAACGCCTGTAGAGCTAGATTTTAGTCAAGTTGAAAAGAGCTAATCTTTTGATATAGTTTTTCACTGAATTAGCTGTATCTTTTAGAAAACCACAAGAGTCTATCTTGTGGTTTTTGTTTTTATGAAAGAAATATAATGCCTTTCCAGAATTTGAGAATAATAGTTCTGTTTCTAATATATTTAATCAAAGTGAGTTGCCAAGGTAGATAAAACCACTATAGGATCATAATTTATTATTAATATAATACAGGCAATCTATTCTTTTTTAGATTTTTTTATTCTTTTACCCATATCAAAGTGATATCCCAACCAATAGTTAGGCCAACGTGCTTCGATTCCTATATTATTAACTATTAAAGCAACCATGACTAATAAAACCGAACCTATAAGTACTGGTGTTATCAAGAATGAATAGTTAGTAATTCCAGACATCATGATTAGAATAGGGTTTGCACCAGCTGGAGCGTGAACTACACGTAGTAACTGCATCAATGCGATAGATGTCCCAACTGCTAATGCTATCGGTATAATTCCATTACTAAATAAATTAATGAACAACACACCTATAAAAGACGAAATAAAATGCCCTCCTATAACACTTCTTGGTTGTGCTAATGGAGATTTAGGTGCAGCAAATAACAAGACGCATGTTGCACCAAATGGAGCCATAATTGCTAATGTACCTCCCCACTGAGTGATTACGAGCAAAGTTAAAATCCCTAAAGCACCCCCAATAAATCCTCTCAATATAGCTACTGCGTTAGGTTTAGGTGACATCACCTCTCCTCCTTTTAATTTTTCTAGCATAAATCTCTCCTGTTTGGTTAATGTGGGATTTTAATAAAACTAGTAAGTCTATTAAGTAAACTGTCTCGTTTACTTAATGTGTGTTTATTAACTATAAAGGTCAAACATTATTTATAATTAACTATATTAGAGTTGTTGTGATAGAATCAAAAATATTCTAGCAATTACAAATAATAAAAAATGAAATTGAAGCCTGAAATTGTTGATATGATACTTGCTGCGGCTGAATCGCTGTTTAATGAATATGGTTATCATCCTGTTAGTTTAGAGCTTATTGCAGAAAATGCAGGTGTATCAAAAAGAACATTATATAAATATTTTGGTGACAAAAATGGGCTTGTAAGTAAAGTGTTACTTAGGCGGAATGATTGTTTTAAAAAATCACTTACAGATGTTATCGCTGTTTTTTCTGAAAAAAAAGACAAAATCAATGCAATTATTTCATGGCATATAAAATGGTTTAAGAATGATAATTACCGTGGTTGTATGTTTGTACGAGCCAAGTCAGAATATAACAATAAAAGCGAAGAAATATGCGCTATTGTTAGTGAACATAAAAAGTGGATTCAAGATAGGATTTTTGAATGTCTAGGAGGCACAAAGTCATGTGAACAAGCATCTTGCCTAATTATGTTAATACTTGAAGGTATGATATCTTGCACATCCGTTTTTGGTATTGAGGGATATGATTTTGAACAGGCAAAAATGTACATCTATGATATCGTCGATAACATTGGCGAGGATAACCTATGAATTTAAATAGCTGGCTTATAGACAATGGATAGCCATTACCTCAAGCCTATTAACCGAAATGATCAATTTAATCTAAGTTAAACGATTCCAATTGTTGTTGTAATTCTAACCATTGTAGTTCTGTTTCTTCTAATTGATTTTTAAGTTGGCTTTGCTCTAGTAACAAAGTTGTAAGTTCGTTTTTTTTGCTCGCATCATAGATTGCAGGATCAGACAGTTGTTCTTCAATTTGCTTTAATTGATGGGTTAATTTATCAAGCATCTGTTCTTCTTTTTGTAACTGTTTTTTTATTGGCTGCATTTGTGCACGTAATTCAGCTTGTTTACGTTTTTGCTCTTTACGATCTTGAGCTGATATATTACTTGTATTTTCTTTTTTGGGTGAATTTATTTCGTCATTTGATTGGTTATCATCTTTTTGTGCTTCGGCTAACCATTTTTGATAATCATCAAGATCGCCGTCAAATGGTTCAACTTTATGATCATGGACTAAATAGAATTCATCGGTGGTCGAACGCAACAAATGGCGATCATGTGACACCACCACTAATGCACCATCAAAATCAATCAATGCCTCAGTTAGAGCTTGTCGCATATCTAAGTCTAAATGATTGGTTGGCTCGTCTAATAAAAGAAGATTTGGTTTTTGCCAGACAATTAAAGCTAAAACAAGTCGCGCCTTTTCACCACCCGAGAAAGTTTTAACTGGCTCGGTGACTTTGTCGCCTTGAAAATCAAATCCACCTAAATAATTACGTAGTTCTTGCTCTGTATTTTTCGGTTCGGCAAGTTGCGTTAAATGCCAAAGTGGTGACTCATCGGGGCGTAGATATTCTAATTGATGTTGAGCAAAATAGCCTAATTGAACACCTTTAGCGAGATTAATATGGCCTTCTTTAGGTGCAAGTTCTCCGGCCAGTAATTTAATCAGTGTTGATTTCCCAGCACCATTGCGTCCTAATAAGCCAATGCGTGAACCAGGGACTAAATTAAGCTTAATTTTTTCTAGTATAATTTTATCATCATAACCCGCTACAACTTTTTCCATCCTTAACAAAGGACTTGGTAAGAATTCAGATGGCTTAAAATTAAAATGAAATGGATTATCAACATGAGCAGGTGCAATCAGTTCCATTCTTTCTAGCATTTTTATACGGCTTTGTGCCTGTTTAGCTTTTGTTGCTTTGGCTCTAAAGCGATCGATATAATTTTGTAAGTGTGCAACTTTGAGTTGTTGGCTTTCATAAAGAGACTGTTGTTGAGCAAGTTTAGTTGAACGTTGGATCTCAAAGGAGGAATAATTGCCCGTATATTCAAATAAACTTTTTTGTTCAATATGAATAATTTTATTGACTAAAGGATCTAAAAAATCACGGTCGTGAGAAATTAAGATTAATGTTCCTTGATAGTTGCTTAGCCATTTTTCAAGCCAGATGACAGCATCTAAATCAAGGTGATTGGTTGGTTCATCAAGCAATAATAAATCAGAACGACACATTAACGCTTGTGCCAAATTCAATCGCATTCGCCAACCACCAGAATAGGATTTAACGGGTGACATTAATTGCTCATTAGAAAACCCCAATCCATGTAATAATGTTGCAGCTCGTGCACGAATTGTCCATGCATCTATGGTATCAAGCTTTTCATGAATGACCGCAATTTGTTGACCATTATTTTGCTCATTGGCAATATTTAACTGCTTTTCTAATTGACGATATTCACGATCACCATCAATAGCATATTCAATCGCTGGGATATCTAATGCAGGTGTTTCTTGATTGACCCAAGCAAGTTGCCATTGCGATGGTATACTTAACGTGCCGGCATCAGCTTGAATTTCACCTTTAATTAGTGAAAACAGCGTCGATTTTCCGCAACCATTTTTACCTACTAACCCAACTTTTTGTTGAGGATTAATGGTTGCTGATGCATTATCTAAAAGCAAGTTAACGCCTCGGCGCACTTGGATTGAATCAAAAATTATCATGATATTTTTGTCTATTATTCAAAATAAAGTAGGTTAATAAAAATTGTTTTAATCATCTAAAATCAGGAACGTTATAAAACAATCAATTTAAACAAAAAAGCCCTTTGTTGAAACGAAAAGGGCTTAAATTTAATTATTCAATAGGACTATTTCTTAATTGCTGATAAAGCACGACGGATAAAGAACGTACATATACCAACAAAAACAAAAAGCCCTAAAAGTTGTGGTAACATACCTAAATCGAGCGGTATTGCGAGTGGAGCATCATTTCCGCCATTGGTGATGCTAATCACAATTACAATAGCCAATAACACGCCAACTAAACTCTCGCCAACAATCAGGCCCGATGCAATTAGCGCCGCTTTACGATCAACTTTTTGGTATTGTTCTTCTGGATCTAAATTTTGCGCTTGGGCTTTTTTGTACGCATTACGTTTAATTATCCATGATAAAAAAGTACCAATAATAATTGGTGTTGTAATGCTTGGCGGTAAATAAATGCCTAACCCAACAGCAAGAGCAGGTATGCGAAAATTAGATTTATTTTGGGCAAGAATTAAATCAACAATAATAATAGCAGCACCTAAAGCAAGTCCTATTAAAATCATCGTCCAGTCAAGTTGATGAGCAAAAATTCCCTTAGCAATTGTTGTCATCAATGTTGCTTGTGGTGCAGCTAAAACTTGGCTTACATCCATATCTTGGCGAGGTAAAGCGCCAGTAAAGCCATAAGCGTTATATAAAATCTCTAAAATAGGCGCAATAACAATTGCACCAACAACACAGCCAAGTAATAATGCGACTTGTTGTTTCCAAGGCGTAGCATTAACCAAATGACCTGTTTTTAGGTCTTGTAAATTATCATTTGAAATACAAGCGATCGCCAATACAGCACTGGTTGTAAAGAGCGCAAGTGCGGTTGCAAAATTAGAACCTTCAATAGAAGATAGCATACCATTAGCTTCGCCTAAACCTAATAAGATCAATGAAATGACTACCACAGCAACAATTGCTATTCCTGATATTGGGCTTGCTGATGAGCCAACAAGTCCAGCCATATAACCACAAGCGGCAGCCACTAAAAAACCCATAATAAAAGCAAATAATACAGCGCAAAAAACTAATGTCCAAGCGACGCCTGCTGATAACCCACTATTGTCAATGAAGCTATAAAAAGTCACTAACAAAATAGCTAACATACTGCCCATAATGACTAAAATAGTTTTAGGTGATAAATCCCGCTCGGTTGATGCAATATCACTGTCAGACGCATCTGAACGCATACTTTTAAACGAGATTTTTAACCCTTCGGCCATCGGTTTGATTAACGTGAGTAATGTCCAAACGGCTGCAATTGCGATTACCCCTGCACCAATAAAACGAATATCTTTTGCCCAAAATCCCATAGCAACTTCAGATAACGGTTGACTAGTATCATAATCGGTAATTGCACTTAAAATTGGAACGCCAAATACCCAACCAATAATAGTACCAATTAAAATAGCAATTCCAGACATAATTCCGATTAAATAACCAGCACTAAGTAAAGCTAATGAGAACCCTATAGGCAGTTGAAAAATAGACTTACCAGCAGTAAACCAATAAGCAGTGCTTTCTGATAACGCACGAAAACCATTAGTAAAAAGGCTAACAATGGATGCAATCACGCCACCAAATAAAATATCTTTTAGCCCATCATTAGCTTCATTATTATCGGTTTTAGAGCCAGCTTTTAAAATTTCAGCGGCAGCCACACCTTCAGGATAAGGTAAATTACTTTTAACGACCATTACATGACGTAAAGGAATTGAAAATAAAACCCCAAGCATTCCGCCTGCGGCACATATTGCAAAGGTTAGCCAAAAAGGAAAGTGTTGCCAATAACCAATCATTAACAACCCTGGTAGCACAAAAATAATTGAAGATAAAGTGCCAGCTGCTGATGCCTGAGTTTGCACCATATTATTCTCTAAAATAGTTGAACCTGAAAACAGTTTCAATACAGCCATTGAAATTACTGCAGCAGGGATTGCTGACGAAAAAGTTAATCCAACTTTTAAGCCAAGATAAACATTCGATGCAGTAAAAATAACAGTAATAAGAGCGCCGAGAATGGTACCTCTTAAAGTAAGCTCGCGTAAATTATTCATATTGTTTAATAACGTTAAATTAATAAGCAGGTATTATATACTTAATTCACATTTATCGGCTAGAAGTTCCGTATTTAGGGCTATTTTTACAATTTATATTATTATTTTTGGTGAAATAATTATCAATAATAGCAAAATATATAAGCGCCAATGTTTAAAAGAGTAACCGTTTTGCTATGAAACCATTTACAATAGTTCAATCAATGATTGATTTATGAGAGATATTTTGAACGCATTACGACGCTTACAAGCCATAACCAAACAACTTCGTGATCCTGTTAATGGTTGTCAATGGGATCGGCAACAAACTTTTGCATCACTAAAATCGTATACTTTAGAAGAAACCTATGAAGTTTTAGATGCAATTGATAAACAAGACATGGATGAGCTAAAAAAAGAACTTGGTGATCTACTATTTCACATTGTCTTTTATGCTGATTTAGCCCAAGAACAAGGAAGCTTTAATTTGGATGAGATTTGTTTATCGGTTGTAGATAAATTAGTTTATCGTCATCCTCATATTTTTACTGAAAAAAAGAATGAAAAAACTAACTGGGAACAACTTAAACAAAAAGAACGAGACCAAAAAGCGCAATACTCATTGCTTGACGATATACCCCAAGCAATACCAGCGTTAATGCAAGCAGAAAAAATTCAAAAGCGTTGTGCCTCGGTTGGTTTTGATTGGCATGATATAAAACCTGTGCTTGATAAAGTAAAAGAAGAAATTGGTGAAGTCGAGCAAGAATTAGAACGCACTAAACAAGATCCACAAAAAATTGAGGAAGAACTTGGTGATTTATTGTTTGCGACTGTCAATTTAGCTAGACATTTAAAGGTTAAATCAGAACTCTGTTTACAGCAAGCCAATAAAAAATTTACCCGACGATTTCAACAAGTAGAATCGATACTCAAACAAAAAAACTTATCTTTAATTGATGCAACGCTTGAACAAATGGAAGACGCGTGGCAAAGTGTTAAGCAATTAGAACAGATTAAACTCAATAGCGAAGTGAATAAAAATGACTGAACAAAAAAATGAATTATATCAAGAGATCGAAGCATGGGCACAAAATGCGATATTAAATAGTCCAAAATGGAGCATTAATCAGCTCGATTACTCTGAAAAAAGTATTACGGTTGTTGAAATGATCATCAGTGAGCTGGCTGAAAAAAACTTTAGCATTCCAGAAGAACAACTCAACATGATATCGCAAGAATACGGATGTTATTTATTGCTCACCGCCCATAAAATATACGGAGGTGAATTTTATTGGAACGAAGAATTTCAACAACCCATGTTAATTTGCTGTGAACCTGATGCCATGATAGTCCTCATGACATGGAACAAAGTAAAAGGACGATTAGTAGGGGATAAAGCCGATCATATTGCTTATTTCTTAGATGAATTTGGCAAAGCTACTTTTCAACCCGAAAAAGGCACTCATGTGGTTTATTTGTAATAAAAATAATCATTCTTAAAATTCTTTACCAATAAAACTAAGCAAGTAGATAAATATTAACAAACTTTATATTATTGAATTAGATGGAGATTGAAAGTGAATTACAAACTTTATATAGGCAATAAAAACTATTCAACGTGGTCTATGCGCCCTTGGGTTGTAATGAAACACTTTGGTATTCCTTTTGATGAAAAGTTTGTTAGATTTGATAACCTTGACGATAAATCTGCTTTTAAAGCAACAATATCCTCAATATCGAAATATGGTACAGTACCAATTTTAGTTGATAATGATGTGGTGATATCTGATTCTTTGGCTATTTGTGAATACTTGGCTGAAAAACATCCCAACTTAGCTTTATGGCCGATAGATACTAAAAAAAGAGCTAATGCTCGCAGTTTAGTGGCTAAAATGCATTCAGGATTTTCTGCTATTAGAAAACATTTACCAATGAATATTGAAGCTGAGTTTTTCGAAATTGGGCAAATTATTTTACGTGATCATGCTGATGTCAAAAATGAAATTTCTCTTGTTGATGAATTATTATCTTCTTTCTTAAATTTTAATTTACCTCAATCTAACTACTTATTTGGTGAATTTACTATTGCTGATGCTTTCTATGCACCAATGTGTTTAAGACTAAAAAATTTCGGTATCAAAACATCGGCAACGTTAACCAACTACATTAACACTATTTGTCAAACTCATAGTGTTAAAGAATGGATAAGTGAGGCAATGCAAGAAAAAGATTTTATTGTGGTGGATGAACCTTATCGTCTACACCGTTAATTAACAAATTCTAAGATATTTTTAAATTACTCGTGTGATAGCCTCGAATCTTTGAGGCTAAACAGATACTTTGTACACTAAAAGCAACGTTATTACTGTCTAAATAACTTAATTATTCATAAATAGTTGTTAATCGAGAAAATCTTGTTCTTAATGAAATATAATCTTTTGAAAAATAATTAAATTTAATTTCTATCTCTTGGTTTATTAATTTAAATTTCATAATAACATAAGGATGAGAATTAAATTTAGCAGAGAATAAATCATCATAATTAAGCCTTGATACAATTTTATTTGTATCTTTATCTGTAAAGCAGATTTGTTTGTTCATTCGATCAAAATACATAAAATTTTTGTAGGTTTTATCGCAATAAAAATTTGAACGCACAAACTCATCCTTAAACTCATTTTTAAAAATTGTAATATGTTTATTAATAATAATATTTGTGTATTTAATAAATACCAGATAGTAAGCTAAAACGCCAATAATGATAAATATGAGTCCAATATAATAATTTTTGAATAAAAAACTGCAAAAAGAAAAGGCCCCCAAAAGTGGCAAACATCCGCCAGCAATAAATCTTGTAATTGAAAATAACACCTATACCTCCTTTGTATTATGTGTAAATTATATTTTGAAAAAGATATTCAATATAATCAAGCTTTAATTCCTATAGTTAAACGTATAACAGCCTGAACATTTTTATTTTTTTAATGCTTCTTAAGCTTAGTAGGGTTTAGAACATTTTGGCCTTTTACGCAAGTTAATAATATCAGTGATATTGTCCAAATTAGGTTATTTTTATGCAAAATTTCATAATGCCTAGCGACACCTCCCTGATTGAAATACTAAACAGTTTTAGTTATCGACAGTCGATAATGTGCAAAAAATTCCCTATCCCTAAAGTTGAATTATTTTCATCTTTACATTTCTTTACAAAAAAGTCCGCCAAAAAACTAGCCAACCATTTTT
>NZ_JAGGHR010000052.1:0-9397 GCF_024104075.1 Gilliamella sp.
CTCATCGGACACGCATTTTGTTAAAATGAAAGCCGATGAGTAATACGTGTCTGTCAGGTTAAGTTTGAGCTACTACATTTTTGGTTCTGGGGTGTTTTGCTTATCGTGTTCATTCTGCTTGGTTGTATCATTACAGTTACACTCAGCTTTTTTTATGACATATCAGATATCCTCTTTATTTCAGGCCTGTTTGCTTTCCCTGTTGTTTCTTGGCTGTTTATATTTTTATATGGTGTTTATCTCTATGGTAATCGTCTAGCTTATATTGAACAGTGGAATTTATGTATAGAAGAGCGTAAACAAAAACTGATTCATTATGGGCAAAGAGGATTATATGTTTTAGGCTTTTCACTTATTACAGAACAGGGCGAAACAAGAAATGCCGCCTCTATCGTCAATAATGATTTTTTTATGATAAGTAAATTACACCGCAATAGTGGCATTGTTATTCCCCATACGACTTTATCTGTGATTGATGGTATGAAATCTGAAAGCTTTGATGAGCGTTTAAAGGCCATTTTTAGTCGTTTTGAAAAAGAATACAAAGCTAAATTTGCAACTGCGTTAACACAATCAAATTTGCATGTTAGGTTATTTATTGATGTTGAAGTTTCAAACGATAAAATAAAGGCATTATGGATGGAAACATTGGGAAAAAGAATTTGTCATCCTGCTAGCTTTGAAATTGAAGATCCCAGCCATTCATCTACATTTATAGAAACATGGTTAGACGATAGTGCTCATGATGATGAGTTGCTTTTGGTGATTAATACACATCTGTTTTCTGCTCCAATTAAAGACGAAGGTGAGTTTGCGTCAATGCTAGTTCTAGCAGGGGAAAACGTAAATAGAGCGCCATTTTTTCCTACTGCTAATTCGCCATTAATAAAAGTTTATCGTAGTGAACAAAAAACGGAATTCACGCAAACTATTGAACATGCTTTATTGTGGGGTAGTGCCGATGATAACCAGTATGGCGGGGTTTGGTATAGCGGTATTTTGTCAGATTTTAAAAATGAAATTATGCACCACTTTAATCGAATTCAGTTTTAAGCAAAAAATCATTTTAATATTGATACTTCAATTGGTTATGCTGGTTATTGTTCGTATTGGTTAGCATTAGTATTAGCCATTGAAAATGTATCTATAAAAAAAGATAAACAATTGATCATGGTAGGTAAAACACCACTTACCGCTTCGGTTGTGTCATATTTGCAAGAAAATAACACTTGTTAAGCGTTAAGGTAATATATATAGTTATGTCAAATTTTTGATTTTTATTTGTATTTTTACCGTGATAACGTTAAGGCATCTTATAGAATATGATATCCTTTAATCCTCCCGACTTATTTGGCAGAATTTGAACAGCATTATAAAGGGCGGGATGTATTACTTATTAAATGAGACATTTAATAAAATATCGCACTGAAAATTAAAACTAAAGATTAAGCCTTACTCAAAAATCGGACAAATGCTGCTATGGTATAGTTAAAAATTATAGAATAAACGACTATGATGAAAAAATTTGGCGTCGAGTTTAAACAACAATTGATTAATCATTTAATTACTTATTTATTTTTATATCACTCGGTAGACATTAGTTAGTATGTTTTAGTTGAATTGCATTTTATTTATATATTAAAAACTGATTATTTTAAATTATTTGCATTAATTTAAAATAATCAGTTAACTTTTTGCTTTTATACTGTTTGGTATATACTGATGTACTGTTTTATCTATATTTATTTTTTATGGTTAAGCGAAGTATTAATCTCTTTATAGCACTGTTTGCTATCGCAATTATTGCTATGGAAACTTATATTTATTGGCATACAAAGTTTCGCCCTTGGCAACCAAGTTCTTCTATAGGCCGATTAATTTATTATTATAGCTTTTTTACGGTGTTATCAAATTTGATGCTGGCATTAAGTTGTTTGTGGTTATCTGTTAACCCTAATTGTAATCGATATAGTTTTAAAGTTATTCGCTTAAATGGTTTGGCTGGTGTGATTATAACGGCTATTGTGTATAATTTAGTGTTAAGAGGTATCCATACCCCGCCTAATGCATTAATGAAAATCACTAACGAAAGTTTACATGCTGTTATACCTGCTTTGGGTTTATTAAGTTGGCTGATTTGGGGGCCATTTAGACGCATCAACGTTCATGTCATTATAGGATCAATATTATCAATGCTAGCTTATGGCATTTATATTTTTGTCCGAGGTTATTATACTAATCAATATCCATACCCTTTTATTAATGTTGTACGAATCGGTTATCCCAAAGCTTTGTATGCTTCAAGTATTGTTTTTTTATTATTTTTGGGGTTAGTTTTTTTATTATGGGCGATTGAACGCTTAAGGAAGCGAAAATGAAACTGTATATTTATGAGCATTGTCCTTTTTGTGTTAGGGCTAGAATGATTTTTGGTCTAAAAAATATACCGGTTGAAAAACAGGTATTTTTGAGTGATGATTTTCAATCACCAGAGCGCATGATTGGTGAAAAAATGGTGCCTATTTTACAAAAAGATGATGGTAGCTATATGCCTGAAAGTTTAGACATTGTTGATTATGTTGATAACAATTATGGCGATAAACCCATTTTAACAGGTCCTAGATCGCCAGATATCACAGATTTAATAAAACAGTTGCAACAATATGATTATAAGTTAGTGTGTCCACGTTATATAAAACTAGGTTTAGCTGAGTTTGCGACACAAAGTGCT
Source organism: Gilliamella sp. (assembly GCF_024104075.1). Lineage (NCBI taxonomy): Bacteria > Pseudomonadati > Pseudomonadota > Gammaproteobacteria > Orbales > Orbaceae > Gilliamella > Gilliamella sp. The sequence goes on from NZ_JAGGHR010000052.1 coordinate 2,732, forward strand.
ATCGATTCTTTTGTTAATAGTAAATCAAAAAAAATGGGATCGTTTGATGAATGTTTGATGCAAACGGATTCATTAGTGTCTGCCGTATCTGCTATATTAAATAAACTTGAGTTATTGATTGTGTCACCAGATGCATGTAATGGACAATTATCTTTAGATGATATCTGTTTGTTTCCAGTTTTACGGAATTTGACGTGTGTTAAAAGCTTAACTTTTTCATCTAAAATTAAGGATTACCTACAATCAATGGCTAAACTTAGTAAAGTTGATCTATTTTTTGATAAAGCTATTTAACAATTAAAAATACAGATCTTGCTATTTTTGTTTGATATTAAATCATAATTCTAAAACGTAGGGTAAAAAAGAACAGGAAAAATAGGAATAAACCTGTTCTTTTTTGTTTTAGCAATTAATTACCTAATTTAACATCAATCACTTCAATATTATCTTTACCACCATAGATATCGTACCAAGGTGTTGCATATTGTTTTAATATCTTATTGAGATGTTCAACATTTTCACGACCAGTTTGATCTAGCCAAAGTTTTAAACCTTCTTTGCCTCCATTAGCATAGGCCGCAACACCTTCAAACCATGTTGCTCTACCTCCAAGGATGCCGCTATATTTAGCGCCATTTTCACCGGCAAAAATAAGTTCTTGGTGGAAGGTTTTTGTTGGTACGCCAGCACTTAAATAGATAAAAGGGCGGGTTGCGACTTCACTTGCTTGTTTAAAATAGTCAGCAGCTTGTTTTTGTGTGTAAACAACTACATTGTTGTCGTTAAAGCCTTCTACATTTTTAAACAATACGGGAACTTCGACTTTTAAAATATCAATATAATACTGTTCTTTAGTAAACTCTTTTATCGTGTTGATGACTTTTTGAGGTTTAATTTTTGCAAATTCAGGACTTTTATCATCGGTTATCACATTGTCATATACAATCGGTTCAACAAATACAGGAATATCAGCAGCTCTAGCTTCATTGCCTAAACGTTCTAAAAATGCGTGTTTTTTATCTAAAATATCTTGAGGATCATCTGGATTATAATAAACCAATACTTTTGCGGCATCGGCACCTTTTTTTATTAGGCGTTGTAATGAATCCTCAGGCAAAATATCGGGTAATCGTCCTGGAGTACTAGCATCATATCCTGTTTTTTCGTATGACATGATTAATCCAGCATTGCTATTTTTAGCTGCCATGCCTTTAAAACCATATTCTTCATCTAACAATATTGCACTAACATATTTAGTTAATTCTTGAGAGACAAGTTCTTTAAATTCATACACCATATCGATATGATAACGATCTTTCCCCACAGCAGATTCCATCATTTTAACCATTGAACCGCGTTGATCGATCGCTAATGCTGCAATAATACCATCTTGGTTTGATAACTGCTGCATACGTGTAAATTTACCACGAGAAATACATTTTTTCGCCATTTTATAGCTCTCCGTTTAGTAAGATGTGTTATTGTAGTTTTTTTATTTGGTTGTTTATTAATCATTTGTGCTAGTTTTAACGATATGCATAATTTTAATAAATTCAATTGTTATGTAGTGGCATTATGATTGAGCTAAATAATTACTTGATTCGTTATCTTCTTTTAAAAGAGCAAGTGTTAGAGTATAGTAGTTAAAAATATAAAACTGTTTGTAAACAATAATTTACAAGGATGAACATGCACAAAGTACTCCATACACCAACAAGAACTTTAAATGCTCAGGATTATAAAACGTTGTCGCTTTCTGCATTAGGTGGAGCATTAGAATTTTATGATTTTATTATAGAAGTTCCTGGCGCTTGGACTTTTGTATCTGAGCATGTACCGAAAAATAAAATTGGGTTGGCATGTGGAATATTGACAAGCGGATTGAGCCTAGGTATTTTGCTCGGTTCGTTAGTTTCAACGGCCATGAATAAGTGCTTATCTTCGGAACAACTTATTGATTGGGGATGGCGCATACCATTTATAGTTGGCGGTGTCTTTGGATTGATAGCAATGTATTTACGTCGTTGGTTAAAAGAAACACCAATTTTTCTGGAAATGCAAAATCGTAAACAACAAGAGTTAGCTAAAAAAATACCCGTGCTCACTGTATTGACGGGGTATTTGCCTCAAACTATTTTATCTATGCTACTCACTTGGGTGTTGTCTGCTGGTATTATGGTTATTATGCTAATGACACCAATTTTATTACAAAAGCAATTTGGTTATTCAGCGATAGATGCGTTGCAAGGAAATATATTAGCTATCATTGGACTAATTATAAGTTGTACATTTTATGGAATGATGATGGATAAATTTGCTATGGGGAAAGTGATGTTAATAGGTTGTGTTATTGCAACTATTGTTATTGCTATTTTTTATCTATCATTAGATAACCCACATCTTTTATTTATTACTTATTCTTTAGCAGGTTTTAGTGTTGGTATTGTAGGCTCTTTTGCTTATTTTATGGTGAGAGTGTTTCCTACCCAAATTCGTTATAGTGGTGTATCATTTTCATTTAACATGGCTTACGCTATTGCGGGCGGATTAACACCTCTGTTGATCTCCTTTTTGAGTGATTTTGTTAGCAAAATGGCACCAGCTATTTATGTTATTGGATTATTTGGATTTGGTGCATTGATTGGATTATATTTATTTATTAAGGATAACAGTCAAAAGTATATAGCTAAAGATATTGCATAATAAATGCTGACCATAGAATTTTAATTATTATTTAATAATATGTTGAAATGGAAAGTATAAGAATTTATTCTTACTTTCCATTTACCTGACCTACCTTATATTCAAACCAGCCAGATTTATTCATTTAAACGATATATCCAACTTATTTTGTTAAAAACTTTCAGGAAAGACTACGTTTTAGTATAGTTTATTAAGTAATCAATGTTATTTAATGAAATTGTGAAATTACTCATATTTTTCAAAAATAATTAGTTTAGAATGATAAGTAATCATGTTTTAACTTTAAAATTATTTAGGAGAAAAAATGAAAGCAGCAGTTATTAAGCAAGAGTGCGATGGTCAAGTCGAAATCAAAGATATTCCTATTCGTCCTTTAGAAGCAGGGGAGGCCTTAGTTGATGTTGAGTATTGTGGTCTTTGTCATACTGATCTTCATATTGCAGCTGGCGATTTTGGTAAAAAACCAGGTCGTGTTATTGGACATGAAGGTGTAGGGATTGTGATTAAAGTTGCCCCAGATGTAAAAAGCTTAAAAGTTGGTGATCGGGTGAGTATTGCTTGGTTCCATGCTGGTTGTGGTACTTGTGAATATTGTATTTCTGGGCAAGAAACGTTTTGTCGTAACGCATTAAACTCTGGATATACTGTTGATGGAGGCATGGCAGAGCAGTGCATTGTTAAAGCTGATTATGCGGTTAAAGTGCCAGAAGGGCTCGATCCTGCACAAGCAACAAGTGTAACTTGTGCTGGAGTGACTACCTATAAAGGTATTAAAGTGGCTGCTACTAAACCAGGACAATGGCTTGCAGTATTTGGGATTGGCGGTTTGGGAACACTTGCTGTCGAATATGGTAAAAAAGTGTTTAATAATAAAGTGGTTGCTATTAGTAACAGCGATAGCCAATTAGAATTATGTAAAACACTAGGTGCTGATTTGGTCGTTAATCCTAAAAAAGTTGAGGATGTGGGCGTTTATATTAAAGAACACACTGGAGGAGGAGTGCACGGTGCTGTTGTAACTTCTGTGACTAAAACAGCATTCAATCAGGCCATCAATTCAGTGCGACCTTTAGGGCGTGTGGTCGCCTTAGGTTTGCCTTCAGAAAATATGGATTTAAGTATTCCTAAAACCGTGTTAGATGGTATTCAAGTTTTAGGTTCATTGGTTGGAACTCGTGAAGATTTAGCAGAAGCATTTCAGTTTAGTGCAGAAGGAAAGGTCGTGCCGATAGTTGAAAAAAGACCGTTGGAAGATATCAATGATATGATCGACGAAATGAAAGCAGGTAAAATTCGAGGCCGTATGGTTGTTGATATGAAAATGCAGAAGTCTAAATAAATTAACCTTATTTGTAATTCAAAAAGCTGGCTATATGCTGGCTTTTTTTATAAATCAAAAAATTATTTATTTGATTTATCGAGGTTTTTATGTAAATGATGTTAATCTTTTCTTGTTTTTTATAAATAAATCCCTATCATAATCAAATTTTGCTAATTAATTTTATATGTTTCAAGAGGAACTTCATGGCAGATCATAATTTAGAGAATAATTTGCGCAAGGATCTTGGTTTAGTTTCTGCATTATCACTAGTCGTTGGAATGGTTTTAGGTGCAGGAGCTTTTATGAAACCTCCTGCTGTGTTAGAAGTTGCTGGTGATTATAATTTTGCGTTGCTAGCTTGGGTAATAGGTGGTGTATTTTCTATTTGTGGTGGTTTAACTCTTTGTGAACTAGGAGTCATGTTTCCTCGAACTGGTGGAATGTTAGTATATTTAGAAAAAATCTATGGTGCGAAAGTTTCTCACCTTTATGGTTGGATGATAACTGTCTTATTTGCGCCTTCACTTATTGGAGCACTAGTCGGATATTTTAGCTCAGTATTTTGCTTATTATTTCATATCAATGATGCTTATCGAATGGCTGTGAGTGCTGGCGTTTTAGTGTTTATTGCAACAATCAATGCAGTAGGTGTTAAAAAAGCAGGTTATTTGCAAACTATTGCCACTATATGCAAACTTATTCCAATACTATTATTAGCTATATTTGGATTATGGAAAGGTAGTGGACAAGTGGTATTGTTCAGTGCTAGTGGGCAAGGGATTGAAAGCTATGCGCCTTTCGCTGTCGCTATTTTAGCTACGTTATTTGCGTATGACGGTTGGGCGCAGGTCGCATCGGTAGCTGGTGAAATTCGTAATCCGTCGAAAGTTTTACCCCGAGCCATAATTTTAGGCATAATCTTCCTTGTTATAGTTTATGCCTGTATTAATATTGCATTATTCAAAATTTTTCCTGTTAAAGAAATGGTATCACTAGGACATGATACTTCAGCGGTTGCTTCACAGCGGATGTTTGGGCATTTTGGTGGTAATTTAGTTGCAGTTGGTATTATGATTTCCATCTTAGGCGGCATTAATGGCTATATTATGACGCTATCTCGCACAATTTTTAGCATGGGAGAACGAGGGACTATCATTGGTGCACGTTATTTAAGTACTATTGATGAAGAAAGTCGCTCACCAATTAATGCGATTATCGTTTTAGTTATTTTTTCTTTCCTTTATTCAGTGTTACTCGATGCTGATCGTCTATCTGAAATATCGATGTTTTCCATATGGGTATTTTATTTATTAACTTTCATTGGTGTAATAATTGCTCGAAGAAAATACCCGAATGTGACTAGAACTTATAAAGTAATTGGTTATCCGATTATTCCTATCATCGCTATGTTAGGTGCAATATATGTTATTTACGGAATGTTAATTTATCAAACCGTAAATGGTATAGCTTCAATAGTGGTCACCTTAATTGGTTTGCCTGTGTATTACTATTATCATATAAGAAATAAAAATAAAGCGCTATCACTTGGTGAAATGAAAAAATATGATACTAGCACTAAATATATGATCGTTACGGTTTCAATAAGTATCATTTTGGGATTAATTGTTTATGGTTATATCGTTAGTGGCAAATGATAAGAATAGTTAATTATTAATTTAAATTCTAAAATCAATACAATAAATAGGCCGCTAATGTCGGTTTATTTTTTTTAATAAAAAGTTAAATATAATTTGAAACCAAGCTATAAATATTTTGATCATGAAAAATACCATTAAGATATTCAGCTTGTTTTAATCGCCCTTCATAACTAAATCCACATCGTTTAGCGACTTGGTTACTTTTTAGATTAGCTACTGAACACTTTATAATAAAGCGTTTAATTATTCGTTCTTGAGCATAAAATTGGGTAAGTGCTTGGATTGCTTGAGTCATAATCCCTTTTCCTTGTGCTCTGCTATCTAACCAATAACCGATATAAGCTGTTTTATTCGCTTTATCGATTTGATTGAAGGAAAGTAATCCAACAGGAATACCTTCGAGTAAAATCACATAAATTTTTGCTTGATCTTGTCGATGTTTAACAAAGCAATCATTTAAAAAATTAGTTGTATCAACTTCATTTATCACGAAGTTAGGCCATGCCATAAACTGACTAAAATAATCTCGATTAAAATTAATAATATTGAATAATTCTGTTGCATAATTTTTTGTCGCAGTTTTTAAACAAATATGTTTATTAACACTGATAAAATCTTGGTTATTACTAGTCATTTTTAACCGTTTAAAGTACATCTACGAGAAAACTGCAATTGTAAATGATGCCAGATCTATCTGTCTAGCATAATGATATTATATATTAATGACTAATATGCAGAAAAACAATGGGTTATTTGCAATTCATTATTAAAATAATCTTCTAAAAACTCATAAGGCATTTTTTCAGAAATCATTTTATGGGTTTTAGCTGTGTTATAATAATTAATAAATCGATTAAATTTTTGTTTTCTATCATTACATAATGCAACCACATAATATTTTAGGAGCTAGAATGCTTAAATCAAAATATAATGTTCCAAAAAATATTGATAAACGTATTTCAAAGTTACAGTTAAAAATAGATT
>NZ_JAGGHR010000053.1:0-9198 GCF_024104075.1 Gilliamella sp.
AAACAGAGGACTTATTAGGTATTAAGTTATCAGATGGTCGAACATTCACATCGCAAAATAATTCTTCATCACCGACAGCGCCAATCAAGTTACCGAATGTAGGGGATACTTTTGCTGATGTTGAAATGATAGTCCCGCCTTCAAGCGACTCAATAAATATAAATGATTTAGTGACACAAGGTAAATGGAGAGACGATGATGGAGATGGGCAGGGAGCAGGTGGAGTTACTGCATTAGGAAGTATATCGTTAGCAATAACGGATAAAGATGGCAATACCATTAATCGTAGTGATGCATTAGATATATGTAATGCACCTTATAAGGTAACTTTAAGTAGTACTGGAGGGAATTTAGCTACGCAGTATGGTGAGCCAAGAAGTAGTACTTTTAGTGGAGGAACAGCGGAGTATTATATCACTTTACCGTCACCGCCCGTTATTTGTGCGGTCAGGCCGAATTTGTTGTTGGGTGGAACAACTGGCTTGGGTTGGGACGACCCACGCTTCGCTGGTCCTGCTAACATATGGGATCCAGTTAAGGGCTTTTTAGTCCAGTCAACAAACCCGTCATCTTACGGTTTGAATTTTCCAACTACGGGGTCAGATGGATTGTATTTTGATTTGCTTATTGCTGGGGTAGATGCAAGTCAGTTGAGTTGGACGGTTACCACACGTGGTGATATAACGGCAACGGTGAGTTGGGTTAGGCCGCGTTCAGGTTCATTTATGGACCCATCATGGGGAAGTATTGTACAATATGATTCTTGGATTAGAGATAAATCCAAGAATGTAACGCGGGTAACGTTGAATGGTCCAGAGGCAAGAAGCCAGTGGAGCAATTCTAATCCTAGTCAAATTACCGTGCCATCTTTGCCACAGACATTTGAATTAATCGGTAGGGATAGAAGTGGTAATGAGGTTCGGTATGGATTTGAATTGAGGCAGTGGTTCGTCAATCGGGGTGGTCAATTGAAAACTTATAGTGACCAGTTAGCATGGTGTAATAGTTTGGGTTATCGAATGCCACGGGTAAGGGATTTAACCAATTCAAACTATAATAATTTAGGCGCAACACCTAGCTCATCAGTTAATTATTACATGCGTTATATAGGAGCAGGTTTTTTCACGGAGTGGGGCCTCATGAACTACTACGCTGATGCGGGCTTCATTTACTACAACTGGTGGACAAGCGACGCAGCAGGTAGCAATAGCTTACTTGTCAACTCGGGCGACGGCAACGTCGCCGGCTACAGTAACGGTGAGGACCATCCTGGTCTTTGTTCCGCACCTTAGCTTTTAGCGTTTAGTTCTTAATCCTTAGGGCGCGGAAGAGGGTTACGGTGCCTGAGAGGACAATATAACAAAGAATAAAGCCCCGCGGCAGTTGGGGCGTTTCCCTTAGGGTTGCGCAGTTGTGGCACAGCCACAATAGCGCCGCCCCCCTCCGCCGACGCAGAAAGCGTGGCAGGTAGTCCAGTATTACGCTGTGGCGGTTTAAAGCTGTGGTCTATTTTAGTTCGGCAAGGTTTCGGACGTATTGACCTTTGGGGAATAAAATAGCTATCTTGAATACGTCCTAGCAAGGGGAATTAGAGCGAACTCCTTTTGCAATCCCACGCTTTAGCGCATAATGTGTCTACGGCGCCCCTCCGCCGTCGATCGGTCTTAACGCACTGTTTGTGGGATTACTTGTATCATCCTGACACTCGCCTTTTCGAGACCATCTTCGCTTTGCTAAGATGGTCAAATTTGTTCCAGACAAATTTGTCAGACGTAGTACAAACTCGCCAAACATCCCTGTTTGGCGTGCTAATCTCACTCTGTTGTCGGCACATTCAGACGCCGAAACAAAACAGACAACATAACCTTGAGTGGTTTTTATAAGTTATTTTTTATAAAAAACAATACAGTTACCCTACAAAAGTTGGTTGTATAAAATTATTGATTTTATTGTTTTTTTAAATATGCTAAATAAAATCAGTATTCTTATGACTAGATTTGAATTGTTCAAATGATGCTATTAAGCAATGTTATTTATGTGAGTTATTTCTTTTAAAAGTTGCAGTACTATTTTTATTGCAATGTATTAATATTACTTATAACTCATAAAAAAAGATTGAAATCGTTTGGTTGTTAAGTAACCATATAAGTGTAATACCCATTTTTGCAAACGATAAAGCAAAATCTGACAAACTAAATAATTGATGATAAGGATCCAACATGTTTAGTAAAGATATGACTATTGCCGATTATGATGCGGAATTGTGGAATGCTATTAAAGGTGAAGAACAGCGCCAAGAAGATCACCTTGAACTGATCGCATCAGAAAACTACACCAGCCCACGAGTAATGCAAGCGCAAGGTTCGCAATTAACCAATAAATATGCCGAAGGTTATCCCGGAAAACGTTATTATGGTGGTTGTGAGTATGTTGATGTTGTTGAAAAATTAGCAATTGATCGTGCTAAGGCTTTATTTGGTGCTGATTATGCTAATGTGCAACCGCATTCAGGTTCACAAGCTAATTTTGCCGTTTATATGGCGCTTTTAAATACAGGCGATACTGTTTTAGGTATGAATTTGTCTGAAGGTGGGCATTTGACGCACGGTTCGCCCGTTAGCTTTTCGGGTAAACTTTATCATGTTGTGGATTATGGAGTTGATGATTCAGGGCGTATTGATTATGACAAGTTGGCTAAAACAGCCCAAGAATCTAAACCTAAAATGATTATTGGTGGATTTTCGGCTTATTCTGGGGTGGTGGATTGGCAACGTATGCGTGAAATCGCCGATAGTGTGGGCGCTTATTTTTTTGTGGATATGGCGCATGTGGCAGGGCTAGTTGCGGCAGGTGTTTATCCAAATCCAGTTCCTTATGCTCACGTTGTTACTACTACAACTCATAAAACTTTAGGTGGTCCTCGTGGCGGTTTGATTTTGGCTAAAGGTGGTAGTGAAGAATTATATAAAAAGTTAAATTCTGCTGTCTTTCCAGGAGCACAAGGTGGTCCTTTAATGCATGTAATTGCCGCTAAAGCAGTTGCGTTAAAAGAGGCGATGGAGCCTGAGTATAAAATCTATCAACAGCAAGTGGTGAAAAACGCTAAAGCTATGGTCGAGGTGATTTTGCAACGTGGCTATAAGGTAGTTTCTGGCGAAACACAAAATCATCTGTTTTTAATTGATTTAGTCGATAAAAATATCACAGGTAAAGAAGCTGATGCGGCTTTAGGTAGTGCTAATATTACCGTTAATAAAAATAGTGTACCAAAAGATCCACAAAGCCCATTTGTAACATCTGGTGTGCGTATCGGTACGCCGGCTATTACTCGCCGAGGCTTTAAAGAAGCCGAATCGCAAGATTTAGCTAATTGGATTTGTGATGTTTTAGATAATATCGATGACGAGCAAAACATCCAAGCCGTGAAAGAAAAGGTGCTTGAAATTTGCCGTCGTTTGCCAGTTTATCAGCATTAATGGTTGTTTCATTTCGCCGACGGTTGTCGGCGAAATGGTTTTTTGCTTTTATTTACCAATATTGGCATTTGTGTCAGTTTTGTTTTGGGTTTGTGCTTGTTTGTGCTGTTCGATATAGCGGTCAAGGTAACCTTCATGCCATAACCAGCCTCCTGTAACTCCAACACCAAGTAAAATTGCTAACCAAAAAATAATAACTAATTTGTTGTGACGTTGTTTCATTGGATCGCGCAAATTACGTTTTGCATTGGTAGGGAGCTGGGCTTTGCTAGTAAGCAAGCTTCCTAGCATTAAGTTGATTTTGACTTGCCCATTAATTGCCCAACCAGATGCTTCTAGTAATGGTCCAAGTGTTCTTCGACGTAATTTTAACCATGCTAAAATAACAGAAGGTCCTGAAATAATTAGAAATAATCCAATAAAAACTAAAGGTACTTGCCACCAAGCTAGCGCAAAAATGGCTTGGAATATTGTGGCTAATGCTGTGCCGATTGCGCCAATGGCTAAACCAATTGCAGCAAAAATCCCTACACTTTTACCAATATCAAACTTATTAGCTGGATTTTGTAGTGCTTGTTCACTTGATTTTTCGACATCGACATCTTTGCTGCTTGCCCATTTGTTAATTTGTTCGGTAATCACACGCCCCATACGTTGATAAGGTGCCCAAATAGCTTGTTGGATGCTGATTGGCTTAGTGATTATTTTCACAACATTGGCATCCCAATCGTTACCTTTATTGTCAATAAACACACCATTGCGACCTTCAATTAATAAATCACCTTGCCCTGCTGTCATTGCTGCTGCAATTAGCTGTTTTTCTCCATGTCTAGTGCATTCACAATAAAGTAAACAGAGTTCAGAATAATTTGCCATGGTTGCGTGTTTGGCAATATTATCGACCGCAACGCAAAGTGTTGCACAGCGACCATCAATGTAAAGTTCACCAAGTTGAAATGCTGCTCGTGTTTCAGGCTGAAAGAAGTCTGCAAAAGAGGTAAAGTTAACTAGCAAACGGTAAAGATGTTTATGAAATAGGACTAATTTTTCTAACACGAGAATATCTGATGCGGATATCGGTGTTTGATTATCTTGTTCAACCATCTTCTCAAATTCGGTCAGTAAATCATTGTTAGCTAGGTTGGTAATGATGCTAATAGGAATATCATCTATACTGGCCGAAGGCTCAATTTCAACAGTTAAGTGTGCTATTTCGGGCTTAGTGCTAATAAGTGAGGTATATGCTTGCAAGCTTTGTTGTATATTTTGCCATTCTTGTTGTGTTAGTTGGTCTGGATTGGATAATGATGATTCTATTAATGTCTTAAATCGGCTGATTTTAGCTTTCCAAAGTGGATTTAGCCCATTGACTAGATCTAGAGTATCAGTTGTGTCGATTTTGGATAGCGGTAATTCGGCTAATTCTTCTTCAGATAGTAATCCGTTTTGTGTTGGTACAATATATTTTTCGTCGACATTAAGTGCCGTTTGCGCTTGAGGGGCGTATTGTGCTAATTCAGCACGTAAAAAATAATCATCAATTTTGGGTTTTAATAACTGAATTAGTTTCCAAATTTCTGCGGTATTTTCACCAAATGGGGTTTGCGTATTACTTATTTTTGTTTGCCATTGTAACCACGTTTGTAGATTTTCAACAAAGGTGGTTGCTATGTTTAAATCAATGCCATCTTGCCCACTCATATCTTTTTGTGCACCAGTAGTTTTGATTGCTGTTGTAATAAACATTTGCATGTTTGGTGACAATTCGCTTGATGGAGGAAAGATCAAATCACCATTATAAAGTTTGTCAGCATTGATTTTTATTGATTGTTGTATATCATCTTGTGTTAAATAATCCACATTTTTTTTATTTAAGCTAGCTAAAATGCTTTGTGCGGTAACCGATAATTTTTTTCCTTGCGGGGTCGATGAGTTAATTTGTGATAATGGTAGTGTTTCACTTGTACTTAAGATACTATCAAATGAGTTGATTTTATCGCAAGTCCAGCTAATGGCATCTAAAATATCAGGTATGCGAATACGTCCGTCATTATCTGAATCGAGTAGAGATAAGGTTCGTTCATCAAAATCCAACCCTGTTGTTGGGCAACTTAGAGCGACCCATAATTTAGGATCTAAATCAGGTAAATTAATAATATCACTGGCACTTTTAAATACGACTTGATCAAGCCCACCAACACGTTGAAATGTCCACATATGGCTCATAATAATCTCCACACAAAAATTTGATAATATCTTTGTTAAAAGAAAACAGTGGGTTGTCTACATTTCATGACTAAAATAACCCTCTAAAAACTCATAAGGCTTTTTACTGGATATCGCTTGATGAGATTTAATTGTATTATAATAGCTAATAAATCGCTTAAACTTTTGTTTTCTATTTTTTGAATCTTCGGATATTTGCTGATTATGCCATATCTCCATTAAAGTTCGTACCACTCTTTCTGCTTTTCCATTTATTTATTGGTAGTTAGGTTTAGTGGCTTTTTGGTTTATGTGATTATTATACATTTTAACAAATCGGTGAATGCTACGTTTTCTTTATGATATAGTGCTGTTGAACCGAGTGAAAAATAAAACCTAATGGAAAAGGAGGTTGTTAAATGAATAAAATAGGAAAAGATGAATTAATCGTCAACTCAATTTTAGATGAGCTTTTAAATGAAAGACTTGAATATTATAAAAATAATTTAAGTAATTCAAGTGAGCCTATAAACGGCGATGATCCTTATGCAAGAGCAAGAAGTATTATTATCAAACTATCAAATGAGGAACAAAAGAAGATTTTTAACTTTTTACGTTTAGTAATGATAGATACAATGTCAGCAATTTTTGGCACCATAGATGGTTCACATTTTCCTCCAAATATTAGTGGTGATTTCATTCTTGAGTATGATGGAGATGAAATACAAGGTTCATTGCAAGATGAGTTAATTGCAAAAGCAGAAGAGATTGGTGTCTATGATTAATAGCTAAAAGTAAAGAATTTATTTTATCTTTTACATTTTATTATTTATATACCAATTGCTTTTAAAATATATTTAGGTACTTAATGAATTCGCTGAAAGAAGCTCATACAAAATTATTAAAATGGTTTAATAATGAACAACTGTGGAAAATTACCAAGAGGTAAAAGTGGTTAAGACAATATACGTTGATGTAGATTTTAATGGGATAATTATTTTCGACTATCCAGGGATATTTATCCCCTTTGGGGGAAAAATAAATAATGGAGAAAATATTCTTGAAGAATTTACTACAACAGGCAAAGGTGATTCTGTGCTTGATGAAGGAATTGCCTTACCTATCATGGGTATTGATGATGGTGGCTACGTTGTTCGTTTGTTTTTAAATGAAACTCCTTGTAATGAGAATAGATCCATTATATTCAGTGATAAATATTTTTATCTTAATGTTACTGGAGATTTATATATTGCTGATATGTCAGTTTTTTGGGAGTGGGAAGAATATACTGGTTGGAATAATACCGATATTCCTAAAGGAATATATAAAGTCTGTCTGGAGGGAGTAATTTTAAAAAAAAATGAGGATATTTTTTATTGCTATGATTTGATCTTAGAAAAAGTAAGTAAAATTGGTATAAGAGAAATTGAACCACGCTCAGATTGCAGGCTTTATTAAATATAATCCGAGTAAAATGTCTTAATTGATGTTATAAAGAAAAATAACATGTTGATTTTCTAAATCTTATAAAAAAGCAAACAGACCACTAGTGCTATCCTTGTACCACCTTTATAACGCCCTAGCCCTACGTATCGAAAAACATCAGATTGTTGACTGTAAGGGGAAATTTTAAGGCTAGATCAGCTTTATTCTTTAAGCGAAAAGTACCCTAGTTTGCTACTGTCGCTTATAATGCGGAAAGAAATGTTATTTAACCATTACAAAACGATTTTATAGTTTCAGTAAAAATTGTTTGATGCATATCATAGAGCATATTCAGGCCTAGATGATATTAAAGTTAATCCCAAATTTATAATTTGAGTATTTTTGTAACATACTCTAAAGTTGCTAATTTCATGAAAAGTTGGTTTAAAGAACTAGGATTAATGAAATGAATGACAAAAATCTTATCGAAATTGATGACTATTTATCTACTTCAACAAATTTCAATTTTTTAAAATTATTAGACGTTGATAATGCATTGGATTTAAGAGATGAATCCGAATTTGATTATCAGTGGATGAATGTTTTTAATTCTTTGAAAATGTGTGACTTTAATGCGAATGAAGTGAAATTTATTAATATGTTACGAGAAAAGGCTTTTAAACAATCTTTTAAAATAATTAATAATTTTGAAATATCTTCCCGAATTTCTGATGATATTGAGATAATAGCTAAGAGTTTTATTGCTAAGAAATATAAAAATTGGGCTATCACGCACTTGTGGTCAACCTATAAAAATAAAAAATTTCCAATATAATTATTATTATAACTTAATAAAAAAATTAATTATCTCTAATAAATTGCTTAGCCCATTTTATTTAATGTATTAAATCTTAGCAGCTAGACGGCGTAGACAAGGGTAATGCAGTTATCAATTATGGGTAAATGGATTCAGAAAATTGAACACCAATTAATAGAGCAAAATTTCAGGTATCATGGACAATATTTAGACGGATAAACCAGCCTGCATTACAATACTTTTAAGTATTATGAGCTGAGCATAGGTAATTTTATTTAGCTAGATTTGATTGGTTGTTGAGTGGGATTAATTTGTATCAGTATGATATTAGTAGGTTGGCTTTAGTTGTAAGTTATATAAAATTCTTCAGATATTAATCTAGGTACTTCAAAAACAGTGAATTCATCTATTTAACCAAAAATAAATGACTAGATAGGCAGTATCATAAATTTAGAAAAGGATATTGGAAATTGAAAGTATTCGATTTTAGGTAGGGTAATTATATGAGTAGTATTAAAAATCTTGTTATGCGTTTAAATCATGAGGCTCAAGATGAAGTGTATTGGCTTGGAGCTTGTGATGAATCACAAATTAATATACTTGAAAATAATTTAAAATTGTCGTTACCAAACGAGTTAAAAGAATTTATTTTATTAGTTGGTGGTGGAGGGCTTGTTGGAGAAGAATTGTCAGGTATAGTTGATAATGATGCTTTGGTTGAGTCAGGAGGCGCTATTTATTATGATACTTGCCTATGTAGAAATGAATACGCGTTACCATTAGATATGGCTGTTATTTACTTTAGAGATGATGATGTATGTTGGTGTGTTGATTGTGGAAGAAATACTTATGGAACAATAGTTAATTATGATCTTTTTTCAAGAAAAATATCAAATGTTCTCGCACCGTCATTCAACAGTTTTTTTGAGGAATATGTAAATCTACGCACATAACTTATAGCAAAAATTTTATAAAAATTAATTATTTAGTTTTTACATGTTTTATTATGAAAGTGATTCGTTTTTAGACTTTGATTGAGATAATATGGAGTCCTTTTTATTTGCTTGGACGAATGTTGTTTAACATGTTAATTAAATTAGATATCTCAAAATTATTGTTTTCTTTTATTGATAACGGTGAGTATTGCAAATAAAACGTAGCTATTCAGTGAATTATTTATACCAATTTGATTGGTAAACATCATCTTCAGGAGACTATTATATATATTTTTAGTGCTACAAAATGGTTTTATAAAATTAATGAAAAAATGGTAAG
>NZ_JAGGHR010000054.1:0-8992 GCF_024104075.1 Gilliamella sp.
TTGGAGCGGGAAACGAGGTTCGAACTCGCGACCCCGACCTTGGCAAGGTCGTGCTCTACCAACTGAGCTATTCCCGCTTATTGAGGTGCTTCGTAAGAAGTGGTGAGCATTATACAAAAATTTTTGTATCTCGCAACCTCTTTTTATTATTATTTTTTGTCTTTCAAACTATCTTTCCAACTAAGTGATTCAAAAACACCAAATAAAAATAGCCGTAACACTTTAAATTTGTCTTGTTGTTTTTCTTGTTTGGTCATGGTTGAGTTTAACATCCATGCTTGTAAACCATGAGTAACAGTAAAGGCGATTAAGCCAATATTGGCAACAACATTTGCCGGTTTTGGATATGGGTGGATTAAGTTAAATAATAAAAATAACCACATTAATGAGTATAAAGTTTTACCAATAAAGATGAACATTAATTATCTTCTCGTATAAATAGATAGCTGTGAACTTGCCCTGCAATTTTTTCACGATGTAAGCGCCAGTTAGTTGGAATATAAGTTGTTAGATCATGCTGTATTTCTGTTTCAATATAAATATAAGCCAACGGTTTTAGCCAGTTGTTATTTTCAAGTTCGTTAACCGTTTTTGCGACTAATGATTGATGAAATGGCGGATCGATAAATACAATATCAAACTGTTTTACTGCTGGCCTGTTTAGCCATTGTAAAGTATCAGTATGATAAATGTCGATTGCGTTGCTAGCAATAATCTGTTTATTTTTGCTAAGTAGCTGTGCTACTTGTTTATCTTTTTCGAGCAAAGTAACACTTTGGGCTCCTCTGGATGCTGCTTCAAAACCTAATGAGCCACTACCCGAAAAGCAGTCCAAACAATCACTATCATGTATAACTGGCATTAACCAGTTATATAGAGTTTCTTTGATTCGATCGGTGGTTGGGCGTAATCCTTGTTTGTCTAGTACCGACAATTTACGCCCACGCCATTTTCCGCCAATAATTCTTATTGAACCATTCATGCTAAATCCTTTATTAGAATAGTTCTGAAGTATTACCTTCTGAATCTGTTACTTTCGTGCCCACCTCTTGGGTCGCATAAGTCGTTGGTTCGGTACCTTTTATAAAGTACTCTGACATTGTTTTAGATCCAGATTGAGGTAATAGACCTGTTTTTTGATCAATAGTAACAGAAATAACATTAGCAGGTTTTACATCTTCTATTACTGGTACATCTTTTAGGGCAACTTTCATATAATCAACCCATATTGGGTTTGCGGTTACAGCCCCTGCTTCAGCTCGGACAGTTCGCCCCAAGTCACGGCGATGATCATCAAATCCCATCCAAACAGTAGTTACAATATTGCCACCAAATCCAGAAAACCAAACGTCTTTAGATGAGTTAGTTGTCCCAGTTTTACCTCCGACATCTTTTCTACCCAATGCTTTTACACGCCATGCAGTACCTTGCCAATCTGAACCACCAAATACGATGGATCGAAGACCATCTTTCATAATAAATGCAATACCACTATTTACCGTATGCGGTGCGTATTTTGGTGTTACATCAGTGACTTTATTTTCAGTATCAATATCAGGTAAAATTATATTATCATCTGCTTTTAGATTTTCTTGCTCTGGCTCTTCATTACCTAATTCGGTTGATTCATTTTCAACATTATCAAGTGATACTGGTGTGGCCCCTACAATGACGTCATCGTCAGTACAATTGTGACAAGCAATTAAAGGTTGATGCTGATAAATTAGACCTTTACCATCATTTTCCTCAATTTTTTCAATTAAATATGGTGATATTAAATAACCGCCATTAGTGATCACCGAATAAGCTCTTGCCACTTGCAATGGCGTAAATGATGCCGAACCTAAAGCTAACGATTCATTATAAGAAATATTTTCTTTAGGAAATCCAAAACGCTCTAAATAAGTCGCAGCATAATCTATACCAACTGCACGCAATGCTCTTACCATCATTACATTTTTAGACATTCCTAGGCCAATTCTTAAACGTAAAGGTCCTGCATAGGTAGGTGGTGAGTTTTTAGGACGCCATGTAGCACTACCCGCAGAACGAACAATTGGTGCATCATTAAGAAGCGTAGCCATTGTTAAACCTTGCTCTAATGTTGAGGTATAAATAAATGGTTTAATATTCGAGCCTAATTGCCTTAGTGCTTGTGTTGCTCGATTAAATTTACTCAAATTAAAATCATAACCACCAACAATCGCTTTGATTGCACCATTGTCTGAATCAAGTGATACTAGCGCAGCGTTAACAGCTGGAATTTGTGATAATTCCCAATTATCATCAGTTTTTTTGACCCAAATTAACTGTCCTGCCTTGATGGTGTCAGAGACTTTTCTTGGGTAAGCGCCTTGTCTTGTATCGCTAATAAATGGACGCGCCCATTTCATGTTTTGATATGCAATAGTAATATTACTTTTATCAGATAATACCGCTGTTGCTTCTTTATCTGAAGATGTCATGACCACCGCTGGGCATATTCCGCCATAGCACATGTATTTATTAAGAGTTTGCTGGATTTGTTCAGAATTCCATGGTGCTTCGTCTGGTTGCCATAATACTTTTTCAGCACCACGATAACCATGTCTGGTATCATACTCAATAATATGCTTTTGCACTGTTTCTGTTGCAGCTATTTGATCGGTTTTTGAGATAGTTGTATAGACTTTATAGCCATCTGTGTAGGCATTTTCGCCAAATTTGTCGTACATAAATTGACGTGCCATTTCGGCAACATAAGGCGCCGAAAACTCAATTTGTGGTGAGTGGTAGCTAGCGCCTAACGGCTTTTTAATCGCTTCGTCATATTCTGCTTGAGTAATATAGGATTGATCTAGCATTCGTCCTAGTACCCAATTGCGTCTAGTCAATGCTCGTTCTGGATGTGAAATTGGGTTGTAAGCTGATGGTGCATTTGGTAAACCAGCTAATAAAGCCGCTTCATCAACAGTTAACTGTTCAGGTGTTTTACCAAAAAAAGTATAAGATGCAGCAGCAACACCATATGCCCTCGATCCGAAGTTAATCATGTTAAGGTATAGTGCCATGATTTCTTCTTTTGATAACTCTTTTTCCATACGGATAGCCAAAATCATTTCTTTGACTTTACGCGCTATACTTTTTTCAGGTGTTAAGAAAAAGTTCTTAGCGACTTGTTGCGTAATTGTACTGCCACCTTGAGAAAATCCTTTCTGCTTTAAACCAATATACATCGCTCGAGCAATACCAACTGGATCGATGCCAAAATGTTCATAAAAACGAGCATCTTCAGTTGCAATGACCGCATTAATAACTATTGGAGGAATTTCATCATATTTCAGAGGGGTTCTACGCCGTTCACCAAAAATGGCAATTAATTCACCATCTTTGCTTAATACTTGCATTGGTGTTTGAAGTCGAACATCTTTTAATGTAGTGACATCAGGAAGATCCTTTGAATAATGAGCATAACCTGCAATACCAATAATTAAGCCACAAAGAAATAAGCCAATGAATAATTTTAGAATAATTTTTAACACTCTAATTAATATCACAAATCTTTCCTATTCTAAATTTTAAGGCAAAAATAATGGCACGAGAGTTCTCTCTGCGCCAAATTTAGTAACACTATCTTCAGTTCTGGATCTTCACATTGACATTAAAAAAAATGTCTATGGTTGATCGCTCGTTTATTAAAACACACAAAAATTATGCGCATTATCTCCCATATTTGTCTTTATTTTAAGTAATTTTTTGCAAAAGAATGAAATAATCCTAATTTAACTAAAGTAAAGAATGAATTATGTGGAGCATAAAACTTAGCATATCAAAGATACAATTACAGATTTCAACTCTTTTTTACTCAGTGTTAATCGCACTTTGTTTAGTTATGTTTGCTAACACATACTTAAATTGTTATACCTTTGTTATTATTCTATTATTAATAATAGAATGGTGGCACAGTCTACGTTATTTCAAAACTATTAAAGACGAATTTGCGCTATTTCACTGTATCAATCAAATATACTGGCACAAACAACGTTGGTACTTAATGCATAGACCGTTGATATTTCGTTATATCATTATTTTAAACTTAAAATCACGACATAATGGCAAACGCTGTACGCTATTATTAATGGTTGATAATCTTCAACCTAATGATTGGCGTACATTACGTTTTTACTTAAAGCAAATCGAATTAAATTGACAAAAACACCTACTTTCCTGAAACTTTTTGCCATAAAAATCGTTACACTAATGGGATTTTTTGATCCAATACTGATAAGGTTGAGATTCTATTTGCAATGACAGTAATTGATGATCCATATGGCGACAAAAGCTAGGTACATCACGAGTAGTTGCAAAATCATCAGCGATCACATAAAGAACTTGTCCTATAGATAGTTCTCGGATCGCTTTTCTAATTAACATAATAGGTTCAGGACAACGCAATCCAAGCGTGTTGAGTTCTTTATCAATAGTTATATTCATATTTAATAATTATAAAAACAGTTTACTTAGATAATGTGGTACAGCATCTTGAGCGTTAGAGCCAATAACCTCTAACTCAGGCAATAATGATTTTAATTCCGAGCTTCCGTTTTGCATTATACAACCTTTACCTGCGGCTTTTAACATTTCGTAGTCATTCATGCCATCACCAAAAGCGATACTATCTTTTAAACTGTAACCTAATTTTTCTACCACTTTTTTTAGTGCACTACCCTTAGACACATTTTCGGCCATCACTTCAAGGCAATTTAAGGTTGAAAAAGCAATGCTAAGTTTGTCACCAAATTTTGCATCAAGTCGATTCTTTAATTGGACTAAATGCGGGTAAAGTGCATTATCCGTTGTCGTAAAATAAATTTTAGCAACATCGCTAGTGTCAAAATTAAGTGGATTAAATAATTGATAAGTAAAATCTGTGTCTCGAAAGAATTCTAATGAATATGTATCTTCCTTATTAATTAACCAATGATCACCACGATATACATGAGTATAAATTAAAGGATCATCCATACTCATTTTAGCTATTTCACTAGCAAGCGATGGGGAAATACTTTGGCTAAAAACTAGATTACCTTCGCTATCATGCACCCTAGCACCATTTGCTGTTATCATAAAGGCGTCAATTTCCATGTTTTCACGCATTTGAGCGACATCAATGTGGTGTCTGCCAGTTGCAAAAACAAAGTGAATGCCTTTTTTACGTAACGCTTGAAGGACTTGCTTGGTATAAGGTGATAAGCTATGTTCAGGAGTTAATAAAGTACCGTCTAAATCAGAAGCAACAACATGCATAATATTCTCTACTTTTATAATTAATGGTAATAATAATAATAATAATATACTTTAAAACAATATTTACTTATCAAAGCAACTGCTAAAACAAGTTAAAGTATGATACAACTCCGTTAACATTTACTCAACCAATTGCGGTGTAATAAAAATAACCAACTCTCGTTTTTGCTGTTTTTTTCTATTATATTTAAATATATTTCCAATAATGGGCACATCGCCCGCACCAGGTACTTTTTGTTGCCCATTGGTGTTAAACTGTTGAAAAATACCACCTAAAACTACTGTTTCGCCATTTCTTATTTGAACTTGTGTTTTGATCTCTTGTGTATCAATAGCTATTGCCTCACCACCATCACTACGTTTTATTGAGCGACCAGCCGTATTTTGCGTAATGTATAAGTCTAAAATCATCCTATCATCTGTTAGTACTTTCGGTGTGACCTCTAGCCCTAACACCGCAGGCTTAAATTCAATAGATGTTGCACCATTACTACCACTAGAAACCTCGTAAGGAATTTCAGTACCTTGTTTTATCGACGCCATATTTTGATTGGCTGTTAACAAATTTGGGCTGGCTATAATTTCAAGTTGATTTTCAGATTCGAGCGCTGATAACTCTAAATTAAGTAAATGACCAGATATTTTAGCCAAATTAAAACCTACAGTTGTGGTGGGATAACTAGCTCCAAGCCCCACATCGAACTTATCTAATAATTGCGATGATTTTCCTGAATATCCCCATTTTATACCCAGCTCTGACATGCTCTCCTCATTCATGGTAACAATATGCGCTGAAATATGAACTTGAGGCATTGGTTTATCCAGTGTTTTAACTAATTTTTGGATATTAGCAAATTGTTTAGCTAAATCGGTAATGATAAGCGAATTTGTCCGCTTATCGAGCGTAATCTTGCCCCGTTCTGATAATAATCCTTGTTGTTGAATTGTTTCAATTAAGGTGGCTGGGTCTGCATGATTAACAGCTATAGGCAAAGAATTAAGTGGTTGGTTTAATTCTTTTTCTCTTTGTTCAGATTGCTGTTTTTTCAATAAAACTTCTGGTTCTATCGCTTTAGATACGAACAAAATATTATCGTCAATTTCGGCTTGTAAATTTGCCGAATCTAATATGATCTTTAGCGCTTTGTGCCAATCAACGTTGTTGAGTTTAATGGTTTGCTTAATTGGTATATCTTCGGTCATGACTAAATTCATCTGCTGATTATCGGCTAAAGCTTGTAAGATAATTGCAATGTCGGTTTGGTAGAATGTCATTGAGATATTTTGTTGCGAATCGACATTTACTGATTGCTTCATATTTGCGTAAGTTGTATTTATGATCATTGTTACAAATATAAAAATTATTACAGCTAACAAACTTATTATTGCTTTAATCAATCTGCAAATACATTGTTCTAGCCATTGATGCTTTTGATTCTTACTATTGTTATTATTCATTTAGCGACATTGTCCATGATACAGTACTATGGCAATAATCAGGCAAATCGGCCTGCCACGTTATTTTATCGTTTAATAAAGATTGCAAACGCCAAGGAAACAAAACGTTAGGCACCACATCATCAGTTATTGCTAACCATTGATTTTCAGATGTTAACCAAATTTGCTGATAATTCTGATCAATTTGATTCATGCTTCCCCTAAAATGCCAAACTTGAATTTGTTCAAGCAGTAACGTCGTTTGCTCACTACAAGAAACTGAGTAATTTTGTTGAAAAGGATCTCGTTCTAAAGACACATCGGCCTTTAGTTCAAAACAGATAACAATTAATAAACTAATAAATTGATAGATATAACGTTTCACTTTATGCCTTTTTAAATAAGAGCGTAAACATGATCTGTAACTGCTGTTCTTGCTTGCTGATTTTTAGATTCTGAAAATCAAGATAATAAAAATCATCCGTTAATGATGAAATTAAAGTCATAAAATCAAAAAATTGCCCTTCTAATTCAATATCCCAATTAACCGTATTGTCAGTTTGATAATGTTTAAAGGAACTTAGTGTTAGATGATTTTGTTCAATGGCCAACGCTAATTCTTTTTCAGATATCAAACTATATAAACTATTTTTACTTGCCTGATAACGCCTTACTTTTGCCTGTAACAATTTAATTTCAGTAATCTTTTGCTGATATAACTCGGCCTTTAGCTCAGCTTGTTGCTGGCCTTCTTTAATAAAAAGTTGATAAACAATAACAAAAAATGCTAAACAACATAAAATACACAATGCGTACTGTTGCCAAACTGGGCGATAGAAAAAATCACTGTTCATTAAGTTCCATTTCCATTTCAAAAAATAAATTATTCTTATTGGTCGATACGGTCTTTATTTGACTTTTAGCGATATTTTTTAGCATTAACAAATTTTGGTTAAAATGAGTAAGTTCGACATAACTAAAGCTTTGCCCTTCTATTGCTACTTTTTTAGGTTCATAATAGAAAGAATCAAGCCAAATTACTGAAGGTAACTGTTCTGAAAGCAATAATAAGGATTGCTGAATTTGTTTTTGGCTTAATGATGGATTAGGCAAATAATTAACTAATTCTTCAGTTAATTTTTGTACTATCTTTTGCTGGTGTAATAATTTTTCATCATAAGTTTTTAAATCATTTCGAGCTTGTATCCACAAATAACAGAGTAAACAACTTATTATGCCCATAAATCCAATAACCACGCCTGTCAATTGTCGTTGATGTTTTGTTTGTTTCTCTTGCCGCCAAGGTAAAAAATTAACTTTATTATTTTCAAATCGACAACCTACAAAAGTTAATAGTCGTTGATGCTTTTTAAAAAGATTGATCCAATTTTCAATATAATGACGTTCAACTATCATCACTGTAATTTGTTTTGTATGTTCAGTTGAATAAACAAAATCAAAAAACACACTTTTAGCCGACACTTGGAATAATTTATAGATGTTAGCTTCAACGTATAAACTCAATTCATTTAAATTTAGCTTTACATCAGGTAAGTTTAATTGTTGTATTTGAATTAAATTGATATCCAAATTAAGTTCAAATACCGCACGCTCAGAAATTTTTTTTCGTAACTCATCAATAAAAATATCTATATCATTTTCATTTTGATAATTAAATACAATCAGATCTTCGCTAGTGGCTGTTGTAGCATTTCGCTTAACTGAATTTTCAATCCTATAGCGCAAAATTGTAGGTTCGACATAAATAATGACGCTACTTTTATTAAAAATCATGATGGATTATCTTCTTGTTTCTGATAATAGCATCACTTAATCATAATCATCTTTTCCTAAATAAAAACTGACAAAAGCGATTTTTGCGAACTATCACCCAAAAAATGTTTAAAATTAAATCGAACGAAGTAGATTTTAGAGAATTTTAAAAAAAAAGGTTGACTGAAATAAGTCGTGCCTTATAATGCACATCCACACGGTAAGGGTGATTAGCTCAGTTGGGAGAGCACCTCCCTTACAAGGAGGGGGTCACTGGTTCGAACCCGGTATCACCCACCAATCTTTACCGTGATGTTTCAGTAATGAAACACTTGGGGTGATTAGCTCAGTTGGGAGAGCACCTCCCTTACAAGGAGGGGGTCACTGGTTCGAACCCGGTATCACCCACCATCTTTAAGATGGGTCGTTAGCTCAGTCGGTAGAGCAGCGGACTTTTAATCCGTTGGTCGAGCGTTCGAATCGCTCACGACCCACC
>NZ_JAGGHR010000055.1:0-8868 GCF_024104075.1 Gilliamella sp.
ATCACTTTTCGTCCATATAAATCGATAATCACCGACAAATATAACCAACCTTCACCCGTTTTGATATAAGTAATATCGATTACCCATGTTTTATTAGGCTTATCAGGGTTAAATTGCCTATCTACTCCATTAAAATATTAACAGATCAAACCTTTAGCACCCACTAACACTCAGAAAACCAATTTAGCTTTTCTCGTAATGCAACAACAGGCCCAATAATAATTAAACTAGGACTACAGGCTTGCAAAGATAATTGTGCTAAATCGCATAACTGGCCCGATATTACTTTTTGTTTCGTTGTTGTGCCTTCTTCAACAATTACAATTGGCGTATTTGCATTCATACCGTATTTAATTAATTGTTTTTCGATGTTACTAGCTTGAGATAATCCCATATAAAAAACTAATGTTTGTTTTTCAGCGGCTAAACTCTTCCAGTCAAGGTGATTACCATCTTTCAAATGACCAGTAATTAAACGTACGCTATGAGCATAATCTCGATGCGTTAATGGGATCCCACTATATGCAGAACAACCTGAAGCTGCTGTAATTCCTGGTACTACAGAAAATGGAATATCGGCGTTAAATAATGTTTCGAGCTCTTCACCACCTCGACCAAAAATAAAAGGATCTCCACCTTTTAAACGTACAACACGCTTACCTTTTTTAGCTTGTTGTAAAAGAATCTGATTTATTTGTTCTTGAGGTACACAATGAAAACCTGCTCGTTTACCAACAAAAATACGTTGAGCATCGCGACGGGTTAGATTCATAATTTCATCCGATACTAATCTATCATAGACAATAATATCTGCTTGTTGGATTTGCTGTAATCCCTTTAAAGTCAACAAGCCCGCATCACCTGGGCCAGCACCAACTAACACAACCTCACCACGGGAATCAAGTGAAGTATCAAATAACTCATTAGTGAGTTTTTCAACATGATCTGAATCGCTATTAGCAATCGCTTGAGCTAACCTATCATGAGAAAATAACCTTTCCCAAAACCGACGACGTTCCGTCACTGTTTGATAGGTTGTTTTAACTTTATTACGTAAATAACCGGCATATTTAGCTAATTTTCCTAAATGTTGAGGTAAAATGGACTCTAGTTTTTCACGCAATAATCGAGCCAAAACAGGAGCATGCCCTTCTGAAGAGACAGCAACCATAATAGGAGAACGATCAATAATTGAGGGCATAATAAAACTCGCATCTTTTGGAGAATCAACCACATTACAAAAAATACGCCTTTTTTCCGTCTCAACACTCACCCTTTGATTAGTTTCCTGACAGTCTGTTGCCGCAATAACTAACCATTTATCATTCAGTAATTCGGCATTAAACTCCCCTTGAACTAAAACTAGTTGTTTTTGTTCATTCCAACATATGAATTGCTCGTTAAATTCATGCGCATTGACAGTTAAGCGGGCACCAGCTTCAAGTAATAATCGAGCTTTACGTTCAGCAACTTCACCGCCACCGACTAATAAGCAATCACGGTTTTCTAGCTTACAAAATAAGGGGAAATAATCCATAACACCTCAAAATAAAACATTATCTGTTTAAAAATTTATTAACAACTAACCTCTAATAATAGAAATTTATTAATTATCCTATTGTTAATTGCTTCGTTATTTTTTTATCACTAATTATGATTAAAACCAAATATAATCCTAATTAATTTAACGTCTTTGGGGGATTGCTTACCATGCTTTCCCCCTTATATTGGTTATTTTAACCACATTTCCTTAATTAAACAGCTATTAAGGTCGATCTTCTTTGGGGGTTGAATACCAGTATCCCAGTCCCATAAATAATGCACCAGAAACAAGATTTCCTAATGAAACCCATAATAGATTATGACCAATTCCAGCTAATGTGTAAGCATCGCTATGATGACCAAACCACGAAAGTGAAAAAAGTGTCATGTTCGCAACGGAGTGTTCATAACCACAAGCAATAAATGCTAACAAACACCACCAAATAGCGATAAACTTTGCCGAACCTTCAACTCGATTAGCCATCCAAATCGCTAAACAAACTAACCAGTTACATAAAATACCTCTAAAAAATAATGCCGAAGCTGAAGCAGATGTTTTTGCTAAAGCCGCTGCATGAACCAAACTAGTATCCGTTGATAATAGAGGTGTTGAAGCATAAAAATACAATGCAGCAACAAAAATTGAACCTAATAAATTTCCTAACCATGTTTGTGGCAATACTGTCCACATTTGGGTATGAGTAATTTTTTTGCATTTTACTCCTAGGGTTAAAAACATGGTATGCCCTGTAAATAACTCAGAGCCAGCAATTACAACCAATGTTAAAGCAATACCAAACGTTGCTCCCATAAGTAAAGGTCTTATTGATGGTTCAACAAGGTTTCCTAAAGTAAAAATCAAAATAATACCT
Organism: Gilliamella sp.; assembly: GCF_024104075.1. NCBI lineage: Bacteria > Pseudomonadati > Pseudomonadota > Gammaproteobacteria > Orbales > Orbaceae > Gilliamella > Gilliamella sp. The sequence continues at coordinate 2,415 of NZ_JAGGHR010000055.1, forward strand.
ATTCCTACATAAGCCCCAGCCATAGCAGAACTTAGCCAAAAACCAAATGGGTTCGTTTTTGCCAAACGAACAATACGCGCAGCATTTGCTGCACATTTATTAATTGTCTCTGTATACATAATTAATTTATCCTTTTAAAAATACATTTAGAGCGACTTTACTTGTACGATCCCATCGTCATTAACATCTACTTCATAATGGGGGATTGAATATTGTTCGTCTTCAAAACAATAACCATCTTTTAAACGAAAGCGTTGCTTTTTAAGCGGACTTGCCACCCATAACTCATTTTCATGTTCTGCTATAATGCCTCGGGATAAAACACTTGCCTTAGCAAATGGATCAATATTACTAATCGCATAAAGCTCAGCATTATTATAAGGGCGAAAAATAGCCACATGATCATTACCAACAAGTGCACAAACTCCTGTGCCAGGTAAAATCTCATCAAGTTTACAAATAGTTATCCATTGACTCATATTATTCCCCTAACATTACTTTACGTTCTTCTGCTGTTGCTGGGCGATGCTGATCACGCTCAGGTACGATTTGGACATTCTCATCACGTTTGTTACTATTAATAAAATGAGAAAATCGAATTTGACCTTCTGTATTTTCAACAGCTTCCTTCCATTCACATACCATTAATTTACGTAAGCGTGTCATTTCACTTTCTAACTCAGCATTTATGCCTAATTTATCGTCAATAATAACACTACGTAAATAATCAATACCGCCATCTAAATTTTCAAGCCAGACTGACGTCCGTTGTAATTTATCTGCGGTACGAATATAAAACATAAGGAAACGATCAATATATAGAATTAGTGTATTTTTATCGAGATCAGCAGCAAGTAAATCAGCATGACGAGGCTTCATACCACCATTACCACACACATAAAGATTCCATCCCTTTTCAGTAGCAATAACACCAATATCTTTACCTTGAGCTTCGGCACATTCACGCGTACAACCTGATACGCCTAGTTTAAATTTATGTGGTGCACGAATGCCTTTATAACGGTTTTCTAGCTCAACGCCCAAACCAACACTATCTCCGACACCGAATCGACACCAAGTACTACCTACACAGGTTTTTGCCATTCTTAATGCTTTGGCATAAGCATGACCACTCTCAAAACCAGCCTCAATAAGCTCCTTCCAAATAGCAGGAAGATCGTCTTTTTGTGCTCCAAATAAGCCAATGCGCTGTGAACCAGTAATTTTAGAATAGAGCTGATATTTTTTAGCTATTTGACCAACAGCAATTAATCCTTCTGGAGTAATTTCACCACCAGCACTACGCGGAATTATCGAATAAGTACCATTTTTTTGAATATTACCTAAGAAAATATCATTACTATCTTGTAGAGGAATCAAATTATCTTTAAGAATATAATCATTCCAACATGAAGCTAATAAAGATCCGACGGTAGGTTTACAAATTTCACAGCCATAACCTTTACCATGTTTTTTAATCACTTGCTCAAAAGACGTTAGGCCCTCAACACGGATAAGATGATATAACTCCTGACGAGAGTATTTAAAATGTCCGCATAATGCATGGCTGACCTCAATGCCTTGTTTAGCTAACTCTAAATTAAGAATTTGTGTAACAAGTGGAATGCAGCCTCCACACCCAGTCCCAGCTTTAGTTTCAGCTTTTATTGCTGCAACCGTATGGCAACCAGCATTAATGGCATTAATAATTTTTTCTTTAGTCACATCAAAACAAGAGCAAATCGGTGCTGACTCGGGACGCGCATCAACACCCATAGCTGGGTTTGCTCCTGCATGTGCAGGCAGTATCAGCGTATCTGGATGTTCAGGTAGATCCATATCATTAAGCATTAATTGCAATAAATTACTATAATCTGACGTATCGCCAACCAATACCGCACCCAAGAGTTTTTTATTATCATTCGAAACAACCAATTTTTTATAAACTGGCGTTGTTTCATCTAAATAAACATAACTATGACACCCTATTGTTTTTGCTTTAGCATCGCCAATGCTACCGACATCGACTCCCATCAGCTTTAGCTTAGCGCTCATATCGGCGCCTTCAAATTTATCTGTTTGTCCCATTAAATGCGCTAAGGCTATCTGAGCCATTTTGTAGCCCGGTGCAACTAAACCAAAAACCTTGTTTTGCCAACAAGCACATTCACCAATAGCATAAATATCAGGATCCGAAGTTTGGCAATAATCATTAATAACAATGCCCCCGCGAGGACCGATTTCTAACTCACATTCTTGAGCTAATTTATCATTTGCTCTAATGCCAGTTGAAAAAACAATAAAATCGACTTCAAGTGCAGAGCCATCCGCAAATTGCATGATTTTCCCAGCAGGTGTATGAATAATTTCTTGAGTATTTTTACTGGTGTGAACACCTACCCCCATCTCCTCAATTTTACGACGCAGTTGTTCTCCACCCTGAACATCCAACTGTTCGGCCATAAGCACTGGAGCAAACTCAACCACATGCGTTTCCATACCTAAGTTTTTTAAAGCTCCAGCTGCCTCAAGTCCAAGCAATCCACCACCCACAACAGCGCCTTTTTGACAACGCTTTGCACATTCCTGAATAGCATCAAGATCTTCAATCGTACGATAAACAAAACAATCCGAACCATTAGCACCTTTAATCGGTGGTACCCAAGGATAAGATCCTGTCGCAATAATCAATTTATCATAAGCAACAATTCGCCCTTGTTGAGAATGAATCTCCTTACGCTGACGATTAATTAAAATAGCCCGTTCATTAAGTAAGACTTTAATATTATTCTCTTCGTATAAACCTTCGCGAACTAGAGAAAGCGCTTCTGCTGTGTGACCAGAAAAATAAGAAGAAAGATGTACCCGATCATAGGCAAGACGAGGTTCTTCACAAAAAATAGTAATATTGAATTGATTGGGCTGCATTTTATCAATTAACTCTTCAATAAAACGATGCCCAACCATCCCATTACCAATAATAACGAGGTTGGTTTTACTCATACATAACTCCAATTTTAATTTAATTAAATTGCTAAAAAATTTTAATTTAATAACATTGTATGAAACTGTACATAGAATATAATTACCCTCAAGGATTACTACTTTAGTAGTATTTAAATATCAACTTGCTAAAACGCACTTAAAATAATTGCCAATTTTAGCTAAACCAGTATAATTAGCCGACTAAATAAATTGAGTAATAAAAATTGAATTACAATTCAAGAAAGCTGCCTTCACGTGAAACCTTAGCTCGAGCGCAAAGATTTAACGATGACATCGTTGATGTTTCTGGTGTTGATCTGGTTTTGAGCTTAATAACAACGGCCGATCTAATTCGTGCTAATATCTATGCGCAATTAGATAAAGATTACGGCGTTTCTGAAGGTAAGTTTGCCTTATTGATGTCATTGTTTTCAGAAGGTGAAACCTGTGCCAGTGATCTTGCTTTGCGCATTGGTGTCACACCTGCGACAGTATCAGTAATGGTTAAACGAATGCTGGCAGCGCCAGAGCCTTTAATCTCGATGTCAAAAAGTGGTGATGATGGTCGTTCTCGATTAATCACTTTAACACATACAGGCGAAAAGCTGATTCAAAATGCATTACCCAATCACCTAAAATCAATTCGCGCTTTTGCACAAGTACTCAATTCGCAAGAACAAGAGTCTTTAATATTGATGTTACGTAAATTATTACGAAAATAACGGACTTTAATCATTAAAGTTCTTCATTTCACTTAAATAGTTAGCTGACTAAATAAATGGAAAATAAGCTATATATGAAAAAAAATGTCAAAATTCCTGTTATCTTTTTACTCCTGCTAATCTTTGGCTCATTTTTAATCTTTTTAGGTTCAAGAAATGATGCGGTCTCGGTTGCCAAAAGCATCAAATCTGGTGTATTAACTGCCGATGAGATTAATATTGCCTTTCAAAATGTCGGCGGAAAAGTCACCAAGCGATTTGTAGAAGAATCACAAATAGTAAAAAAAGGTGATCCTTTAATGCAATTAGAAGATATCGATACCAAACTAGCTATCGATCGACTGCAAGCTTTAGTTGATAGCCAAAAGGCGGCAGTAAACCAAGAACAAAAAAATATTGAAATCACTGAAAGTGAAACCAACCTTTCAGAATTATCAACTTGGCGAAAAATAGAAGAAGTGCAAGCCAATTTAGAAGCAGCGAAATCGGCTCGATACCTAGCTAATACTGAATTTGATCGCCAAACCCAATTACGTAAATCGGGGGGAAACTCGCAGTCACAACTTGATAATGCTCGCAATGTTTTTATTAATGCAAAAATGCAAGTTATTCAAATTGAAAGCCAACTTTCTACCTTAATGATTGGTGCGACGCCTGAACAAATTAGCCAATTTGAACAAACAAAAAATGCAACAGGAATGACAATACAATCAATCTTAATTGCACGACAAAAACTGCAAAACCGCCAAAATCAATTAACACAGCTTCAATCACAACTCGCGCAAGGCGAAGCTGAATTAAAACAACTACAGCTTAATTATGATCGACTAACATTAAGAGCACCCGAAGATGGAAAAGTATTAAAACTTATGTTTGAAGATGGTGAAATGGTACCAAACGGTGCGCCAGCAGTCTTATTAGAAACCGATCGTAAATATATCGACATTTATGTGAATGAAAAAATGGTTAATGATTATCAACCAGGCACAACGGTTACAGCAAATGTAATTGCACTTAACAAAGAAGTAAAAGGAAAAGTTCGCTTTGCCACCGCTGCGCCATCATTTGCTGATTTACGCATGACACGAGAACGAGGTCAAGCTGATTTAACCTCTTATCAAGTTAGAATTTACATAGAATCAATTCCTAAACTATTAACTGGAATGACACTTGAGGTTGAAAAATGATGCAAAACATCATTAAATCCATGCTTGAAGAGCTTGACGCCATGTTGTCTGGCCATTTTATACCTTATTATAAAGTTTCGCTTGGCTTAGCTGCTATTGTTTCGCTTGTTTTTTCAATTGTATTAAGTCATGGAGCTGTGTTTGAAGGAAAAATTGCGGTTATTGATCTTGATGGTTCTCATTATTCGACTGAATTAATTAGCAAAGTCAATACATCGCCTTATATTGAAGTGACAGAAGTAATAAGATCGCCAGTAAATCCAATAACATTGGTTTCACACGACCGTAATTTAGGTGTTTTATATATTCCTAAAGGTCTAGAAAAAAGCTTAAAAAAAGGCGATCAAACCGTACGCCTAGGCTATTTTGCTGATGATACAAACGATGCACAAAATGCCAAAGTACTACAAAGCCTTAATGAATATATTCCAGAATTGGGGGCTGAACTTAGTGTTGGTAAAGTTGCAGCATTAGGACTTGGTAAAGAAGGCATTGAAGCAACTTTATCACCAATGCAACTTAAAACACGATATATGTTTAATCCAGCAAGCTCGTCCACCATATCGACGATTATATATTTTGTCTACTTTTTCTCGTCACTGACTTACGGCCTAACCTCATTAATGATTATTGGCCGCTTGAAAGTAACTGGCATGTGGGAACAAACAATAGAAAGAGGACTCTTACCTTTATTAGCAAAAACAATCCCTTATGCACTATTTTTTACAACAGCATTAACGCTTATCACAGCCATACTTGTTATATTTGGACAACTGCGTTTTGACGGTAACTATTTTGCTTTTGTACCGAGCATATTTATGACAGGATTAGCATTTGGTTGGCTAGGATTGTTACTGTCTTGGAAAACTAACAACCCAGGAGAAGGCGCTGGTCGAATGATTTTCTTAGTACCTCCAGGGTTTATCATGGGCGGTTCAACAATGGCTGTGGGAATAATGCCAATTTGGACTTACTATGTCAGCCATGCTTTCCCATTAGTTTGGTTATTTAAATTTTTCCGCGATTTTGCCATGCGAGGGCGTTCACTGATTGATATGTTTGCGACTTATGGCGCTTTCATTATCTACTTAACGATCATTGCTTTTGTTGTGATGATGTTTGTTGAACGAGCAAAAAAGGCAGTTAATGCATCATAATTCATTGGTAGTTTTAATTTCGAGCATTTTAAGCATTATTGTAAAAATAATTCTAATTTGTAAAAAACGCCGAGTTGTTTACACTTCATAATTAAAATAATCCTATAAAAACTCATAAAGCGTTTTCCTTGAAATCGCTTTATGCGGTTTAACGGTATTATAAAAATTAATAAAGCGTTTAAATTTTTATTTTCTATTTTTTAAATTGCTAAATATTTGCTGATTATGCCACATCTCAATTCAAAGTTCGTGTCACTCTTTTCGGCTTTCCCATTCGTTTGTGGGCTGGCGGGTTTGGTGAATTTTTGATTAATACGATGGTTATTACACGTTTTAACAAATAAGTGTTCGCTGGTGCCTTGATATTCACGTCCATTATCGGAATAAATACATTCAATGATAT
>NZ_JAGGHR010000056.1:0-8014 GCF_024104075.1 Gilliamella sp.
GTTGTTTAGCTAATTCTAAAAGTCCTAATTTAGGTTTAATAATTTTGGCAGTTTGATTCATTTCTGACTCTCCTTTTGTGTTATAAAATAACTCAAACGTCAGATTAAGTAAAGACTATTGCAACCAAAAACAACCATAACTCGATTCATCATGCCGTCTAAAAAATAATCACGAAAGATCAACACGCCCTAATAAATTGGATAAAAATTTTATTCGTACAGTACAAGGTTATGGTTATCAACTTAATGATGGATGTTGATAACTCGATTAATTTAAATTAGATAATTAAATTATGATTTCAGAATCACTTAGTAATATACGCCACAGTATTCGTTGGAACCTATTTTTTACTTTGGATTCTATCATGTTGGTTTGTCAGATTATTACTGTCCTTTGGTTATGGCACGAAAGTAAAGAACAAATAGATGTATTGGTTAATTTGACTCTAAGTCAAAATAAAATTGATGAAGTTGTTGAAGAAGAAGAATTAGAAGCGATTTTTGTTTTGTTCAGCCTTTTCTATGATGGCAGTAACACTATTTTTAGCGTACAAAGCGATCAGGTGGATCACAAAACCGTTGGAAATTTCAGAGAAAGATCTTAATCAACGTACTGAAGAGAATCTAAAACCCATTTCGCCAATTAGCAATATGCGTGAAATTAAATCGATTACATCTGTATTGAATAATCTTTTTATTAGGCTGAGTACAACATTATCTCAAGGACGTCTTTTTACCTCCGACGTAGCGCATGAAATGAGGACACCTTTAGCAGGCATTCGTTTACATCTAGAATTGTTAGAAAATAACAATAACATTGATTGCACAGAGTTAATTGATCGTATAGATCGATTAGTCAGTACTGTAGAACAGCTATTAATGCTTGCTCGAGCTAGTCAAAAGTTTACTGTAGGACAGTATCAACATATTAATTTTTATAATGATATTATGATTCCGCTGTCTGATGAACTAACAGAATTGACTTCACAAAAACAGCAACAGCTTGAATGGTATTTGACTGATAAAGACCTTATTTTTAATGGTGATGCAACCTTAATAAGACTATTAGTACGTAATTTAGTTGAAAATAGTTATCGCTACAGTCCTGAGAACACTAAAATTGTGGTAAGTTGTTACAAAATTAAAAAAGATATCATTATTACTGTAGAAGATGAAGGTAATGGCATTGATGAGTCTAAAAGCGAAAAACTGACCCAAGCCTTTTTTCGTATGGATCGCAAGCATAATGGTATTGGGCTTGGTTTAAGTATAGTCAACCGTATTGCTAAATTACATCAAGGTCTATTTACCTTAAAAAATAGACCTAATAATGTAAAAGGTGCTATTGCACAATTGAGGATTACTGATTCACTTCGTCAACTAAACGAGTGATTAATTTATTGTTGCTATTTTCTTTAATAATGGATGTTAAAAAACGTTGCCAAGTTCGTTCAATTTTGGTTTTAGCAAAAAAAGGAATGTAATTGGCAATAGGAATAAGAGTTGAATTACCGATATTATCGATAATAATTAAGCGACTTTTATCTGCACTTAAGTGTTGAAACAAAATATTTTTGCTTTTTATTGTCATTGTAATAATACGATCTTTTAATAAGGCTGATTTCAAGTTTCTTAATGAAGTAACTAAATCATCATAATATTGCTTAGTTAATTTTTTATCAGCGAGGTATTTTTCAAGTGGTATAGCTACTTCACCGGTATAATCTCGGATGAGTTGGAAAACATGGCCTTTGCCATAATTGGTTGAAACTGGACCGTAATATTTTGGTATTGCATCGAATGAAACATTACGTCTAATTAGATGTTTATAATAAGAAATTTCTCGATCAGTTTCTTCTTCAGCACCAACATTATAATTCACTTTGATACACTTATTGGGATCATTTGGATGACGATAACATTTTCGGTGCAATCCTCTGCTAATATAATCTTCTATTGAAAGTTGAATTGTATTGCTCATTTATTTAAATATTTTGTTATTTAATGTTGATTTTAGTTTATCAGTAAGCGTTCCTTCTCGCTATGATTTTTTATTTTTACTCTAGCGCTTTTATAAAATTTCTGTATAATATTGCCACCCACGTTACGACAACGTTCTTCCCAACGTTGTTTTCGGTTGTCAATATTAGTATAACCACTCGAAGGGGTGAGTTAATTAATGGTAACAATCAAAAAGTGTAAATAAATCAAATGATTTATTAACGTGAGATTAATTAAAAATTGGATAATTACGAATGAGTACTTTTTCAGCTAAACCGGAAACAGTTAAACGCGACTGGTATGTTGTTGATGCAGCAGGTAAAACGTTAGGTCGTTTAGCTACTGAAATCGCAAGCCGTTTGCGTGGTAAACACAAAGCAGAATACACACCACATGTTGATACAGGTGATTATATTATCGTTATCAATGCAGAAAAAGTTGCTGTAACAGGCAAAAAACGCACTGATAAGATCTATTATCGTCATACTGGCTACATCGGTGGACTTAAAGAAGCGACTTTTAAAGAGATGATTGAGCGTCATCCTGAACAAGTCATCGAAATTGCTGTAAAAGGCATGTTACCGAAAGGTCCTCTTGGTCGTGCAATGTACCGTAAACTAAAAGTTTATGCTGGTAGTGAGCACAATCATGCGGCACAACAACCGCAAGTATTAGATATTTAAGGGGATAAAAGATGGCTGATAATCAATATTACGGTACAGGTCGCCGCAAAAGTTCTGCTGCTCGTGTATTTATCAAACCAGGTAGTGGTAACATCGTTATTAACAAGCGTTCTTTAGAGCAATACTTTGGTCGTGATACAGCTCGTATGGTTGTTATGCAACCGTTAGAGTTAGTTGAAATGACTGACAAACTTGATCTTTATATCACTGTTAAAGGTGGTGGTATTTCAGGTCAGGCTGGTGCGATTCGTCACGGTATTACTCGTGCGTTAATGGAATATGATGAAACTTTACGTTCTGCGTTACGTCAAGCAGGTTTTGTTACTCGTGATGCACGTCAAGTTGAACGTAAAAAAGTGGGTCTACGCAAAGCTCGTCGTCGTCCTCAATTCAGCAAACGTTAGCAGCAATATTACAAAAACGTTACAATTTTGTTTCAAAACCCAGCAAATGCTGGGTTTTTTTATGCTGATTTGGTTAATTAAAAAGCTAAACTACGTAGGTTAAATATTTTTAAGAATTAAGATTATTTAGGAAATAAATATTATTTAATATTATTAGGTTAACTAATTTAATAAATCCTATACTTAAGCACATGTTTTATGAAACTGCTTGTCAAAATTAGGGCTTGAGGAAAAGAATTAAAGAAAATTTATTTTTTTTTAACAATTTTGTTATCCAATTTGTTAGAATAGACGGCAACTAGACTTATTTTAATTTTATAAATTTGGAGTGGATATGGTTGTTGCTGTTAATAAACGTTCTGTAATGACATTATTTTGTGATACAACAGATATTTACGGGCATCAGATTCGTTTTGTTCTGGCAGAAAAAGGGGTAACTGCGGAAATAGAGTTTGTAACGGCGGATAATTTACCACAAGAATTATTGGATCTTAATCCTTATGGCTCAATTCCAACTCTAATTGATCGTGATCTTACGTTATATGAACCGCATATTGCGTTAGAATATTTGGATGAACGCTTTCCACATCCACCATTGATGCCTGTTTATCCTATCGTTCGCGCTAATTCACGATTAACAATGTACCGTATTAAAAAAGAGTGGTATAGTGCATACGAAACAATTATTGCTGATCCTAATAGTGATGCCGCTAAAACAGCACGAAAAAATCTTCTTGATGATCTTGTTTCGATTTCGGTTATGTTTAAAGAAAAAGATTATTTTATGAGTGATGATTTTTCATTATGCGATTGTTACTTTGCGCCGTTACTTTGGCGTTTGCCATTGCTTAGTATTGAATTACCAAAAGTAGCTGAAAAGAGTTATTTAGCTTATATGGCGAGAGTTTTTGAACGCCCTGCTTTTATTAATTCATTAACTGAAGCAGAAAAAAAGATAAGATCATAAACAATTAAATTTATCTTTATTTACGATAATTTTAGCCAAGGTAGCCTTGATGGAACTTGAACAAATGACGCCACGTCGCCCTTATCTATTTAGGGCTTTTTATGACTGGATTTTGGATAATGATTTAACACCTTACATTGTGGTTAATACTTCTGTATATGGAGTATTAGTGCCACAGGAATTTATCCAAAACAATCAAATTGTACTGAATATTGCCCCACAATCAGTTGGTCAATATTTGGCTACTAATGAACAAATTGAATTTAATGCTCGCTTTTCTGGTGTGCCACAACATATTGTGGTACCAATGGCTGCGATTGAGGCAATTTATGCTCGTGAAAATGGCGTGGGTATGGGATTTGAAGATGAACCACAATATAGTATACAGAGTGAATCTTTGTCCTCACAATCTAAATCTAAATCAAAACCTAATCCATTTCGTGTTGTAAAATAATTTGTCATATTGTTGATTAACGGTGATTCGCTATGATGTATGAAGTAGATTTATCGTTGATTATGTTAAAAATAGCGAAAAAATAGTAGATGAATGAGTAATGAAATCGAATTAAAGTTTGAAATTAATACTAGTGATATTGCTAATTTAAGATATTTTCTAGAACAATGGGCTGATAGCGACGAAGTTGAATTTTTAACGATATCACCAGCAAAAAACAGTTCTACAAAACTCAATTTGACTAGTACCTATTATGACACAAGCGATTATTACCTACGTAATAATCAGTGTGGATTGCGAGTAAGGGAATGCGAAAGTGATCACGAAAAAGAGTTTGAAATCACCTTAAAGCGAGATAGCAAGTCTGTGTTTGGATTACATGAGCGTGCTGAATTTAATGTTGACTTACCTAATTCAGAACCCAATTTAGCTGTATTACCACATATGGCATTACCCTATAATTGCGATATTGAGCGGTTACAACGAGATTTATTACCATTGTTCAGTACTGATTTCAAAAGGCAAACTTGGTTAATTTCTTTTGCGAGTAGCGAAATTGAGGTAGCACTAGACCAAGGGGAAATTAAGTCAAACAAAAAAGTTAAAATCATTCAAGAAGTCGAATTAGAACTCAAACAAGGTAATAAACAAGACCTGTTTAATTTTGCTCTTGAATTAAGCCGTTTCCATTTGCATCTTTTTTCACAAAGTAAAGCTGCTAGGGGCTATTGTTTACTGAAAAATGCATCACTTAAAACTTGTCAATTTGATTTTCAAGCCCATCAAGATCTAGCAAGCCTGTTAAGATTTTGGCAACAAAATGAAGAATATGCATTAGAAGTTAATGATTTAGAGTTATATAAACAAACGCTAAACCAAATAAATTATATTCTAATAGATAAAAATCTTCCTTTTGAGCCTGAATTTACACAATGGCAAATGGCATTATTGACTATTAACTCTGTAAAAGAATTTGCTTTTAGTGAGATTAATACAAAGTTCAGGCTTATGTTGATCGCAAATATGACTATTAATCAATGAAATAAAAAGTAAAATAATGAAGCTTTCTTTTTTTAAATTACCGTTCTTGTTTTTGCTGTTTTATGGGGTGCTAGATAGCACTTTTTTAGTTGGACGAGAACTTCTTGTTGAGAATATGGTTTTTAGCTATGCAAAGGTTAACCCATATATTTGGGACGATTCTTTTTTATCATTAATTATTCATATAGTTTTGCCTAATACTTTTAATCAGTTAGCAAATCTGGTTTTAATTTTTATTACTTCAGCCATAATCTTGCACAAGAATTCGGTCTATCGAGTCAATAAAAAGAATCTGCTTTGTGTGTTTTTGATTGTTTTTTTTATAATAATAGGTATCAATGGTTATCAGGTGATATTTGAGCGACAGGTTCTTGGATTTTTATATTATGCTATAGCGCCATATTATTTTACTTATATAGAAAGCCTCTATATAGGCATATTTAGATTAGCTTGTTATATTTGGATAATAATGGCGATTTATTTAGGGATAAAACTACTGCGAACAGCTTTCGTAACAGAGCCAAATATGATTGTATTATCCTCGGACAATAGTCAAAAAACTCATTTATCTTTATTTATTCTATTATTTAATTTTTATTATCTATCTATTGTCTTATTTTGCTTAAATTTCTTTTTTGTTCCTAAAGATCCTCTGGATTCTATAGGTCCCCTTGAATACCATATTAGAACTATTATTTTTTATTCAGTTTTTTTATTGATTGTAAATACGATTGGTTATTTTGTTTTGCGAAAACAATTTAAAACTGTTTATGATAATTTACAGGTGAAGTCATTAATTTCAAGTTCTGTCATTGCTTTTGTGTTAACATCGTTGGCAGCAATAATTGTTTTATTTTTCAATATATATTGTCTGAAATGGTTTGATGAGGTTGCAGATTCATTAACAGACAGCGAAATAATGGTTATTGTTATAACAGATATTATATTATTTCTTCTTATTTTATGTGCAATAGGTTCGGTAGTTGTTAGTAAAACAGCAAAAGCATTTTTTGGAAAAGAAGTTAATTTATCCAGTTTTGTTGAGTCAAAGTAAGAATAAAATTTGTACAAATTAGTTTATTGGTAACATTTTTACATTAATTATAATAGGCATTGTTCTATAATAGACAAGGTTGCCTTATATTAATTGCAAGAATTGTTGCCTGAAATTTTTACTTTTTTCGGTATGATATTTTTTTATCTATACAACAATATAATGACGGTTTTTATTAGGATATATGGTTATATATAGCTCCAGTAAAGGTCTTTTTACTCCAAAAAGACTTTGCACCTATGGTAATATAAAATAAAGGGTTTAAAGAAGTTGTATATTCTTTATGAATCATTCCTAAAAACAATACTCAATTAAAAATCATCTCATCATTTTCGATACTTTTTTATTTTGTATATAAAATACTATATAACTTACAAAAGTTACTTATAATATATTCTTATTTTGCTGATATTATTTTGTGAAGAAATTTCTAAGAGAGCTTGCTTATGTCAGAATTTAACCTTCCAGTTTCTTCTTTGTTTGAACAACAAAAGCAAAAAGTTGCCTCTCAACTTAAACAATGTCAATCAAACGAAATACAAGCTAATCTAGATATTTTAGTGCGAAGTAATTTTTTGGTAGATGCATTTTATCGATTTCCTAACTGGCTAACAGAAATCAGCCAAAATCCCCCACAGGCAGATGAAAGACAGTATTACCAAACTTGGTTAAATGAAAAATTAATAGCAGTTTCAGATGAAACTGAATTCATGAAGATTTTAAGGCAATTTCGTCGTTATATTTTAGTCCGGTTAGCATGGTCTCAACTAGTTCATATCAGTAATGATGAGCAGATTTTATTACAATTAAGTGAACTAGCTGAGGTGATAATTGTTACAGCTCGTAATTGGCTTTATGAGCTTAGTTGCAAAGAGTGGGGGACACCTTACAATGCTCAAGGTCAGACGCAGCCACTGCTGATTTTAGGTATGGGAAAATTAGGTGGTGGAGAACTTAATTTCTCGTCCGATATTGATTTGATTTTTACCTATCCCGAACATGGACAAACACAAGGAGGACGGAGAGAGTTAGATAATGCTGTATTCTTTACACGTTTGGGACAACGTTTGATCAAAGCGTTAGACCAAATTACAGAAGCTGGATTCGTTTATCGCGTTGATATGCGCTTGCGGCCACTTGGTGATGGTGGACCTTTGGTGCTGAGTTTTTCTGCTATGGAAGATTACTATCAAGAACAAGGGCGCGATTGGGAACGTTATGCAATGGTTAAAGCTAAAGTGCTTGGTGATCAACAATCTCCTTATGTCAGTGAGCTTTATCAAATGTTAAAACCATTTGTTTATCGTCGCTATATTGATTTTAGTGTTTTACAATCATTGCGTAATATGAAAAGCATGATTGAACGTGAAGTGCGTCGTCGTGGTTTAAAAAATAACATTAAGCTTGGTG
>NZ_JAGGHR010000057.1:0-6342 GCF_024104075.1 Gilliamella sp.
AAGCAGTATTTTTCAAAGAAATATATAATAATTTCAATAGAGTAATTTTTTGGTTAGATGGCGTCTACTAATTATTTTATATCCTATTAAGTTTTATATATTTAATCACCATATGTGACAGTTAATTCTGTCACCTTTTTCTATAATACATTAATTATTACATGTTTCTATTTTCTAACCAATTTTTCACAGGCAAGAGATATGGCACCTATATCATAAAGAAAAAATAACTGTCACTGATTTGGCTAAACGCTATAACAAAACTTATCCGAGCGAAATGCTACATGTTAACAACCTTTATTTAAAAACAAAATACGTGAGAATATTTATTCGTTGGTATTGATGATTATTCATATGAGCTCTATGCGGGCATTTACTCCCATAAATCCCAATTTAATGCAGCACAATTTTTACAAAATAATTTTGTTAGCCCAATACCCACATTGAATGCCCCTTATCCTGGATACAGACATGAACCAGTAAAGCGCAGTTGAGCACCTATTTGTTAAAACGAGTAATAAGCAAAAATTGACTAAACCAGCCTACCCACAAACACATGAGAAGGTAGAAAAGATGATACGAACTTTGAATTGAGGTATAGCATAATCAACAAATATATCAAAAAGCTGTATTGGTGGCATAAAACGTGCTTGGTTACTCCTAATCTGCTTTATGAGGCTATGGAGTACAAAATATCAAGTTTCAAACAGGAAGATAAGCCGTATTTTACAACAATAAACAGACAATGTTAAATATGGTTTTATAAATCTATTTTGACTGAGCTATTAAAATTACCCCAGCAGAAACTGGGGATTAATCAATGAACGATTTATTGCTTATAGGAAGATAGAAAGTGAGCAAATCTCCCAATAGCCTCTTCAAGTTGGCCGGAATGAGGCAAAGCAACAATTCTAACGTGATCCGGTTTATGCCAATTAAAGCCGGTTCCTTGTACAAGTAATACTTTTTCTTGTAACAAAAAATCTAATACAAGTTTTTGGTCGTTATGGATGTTGAATTTTTTCTGATCTAATTTTGGAAATAGATACAAGGCACCTTGTGGTTTAGTACATGAAACACCGGGGATTTCATTAAGTAAACGCCATGCCAACATACATTGATCATATAAGCGACCTCCAGGAACAATAAATTCATTGATGCTTTGGTAGCCTCCTAGCGCTCCTTGAATAGCATGTTGTAATGGCACATTGGCACATAAACGCATTGAAGCTAGCATATTTAAGCCTTCAATATAGCCTTTTACATGGTTTTTGGGGCCACAAAGCGCCATCCAGCCTTGCCTAAAACCAGCAACTCGATAAGTTTTTGATAGGCCACACATGGTAATGACAAATAAATCGGGTGCCAATGCGGCAATTGAATAATGCACTGCATCATCATATAAAATTTTATCGTAAATCTCATCAGCGAAGATGATTAGATTATTTTGACGAGCGATTTCAGCGATCTCAAGTAATACTTCTTTACTATAAACAGCGCCTGTCGGGTTGTTAGGATTAATAATTACTATTCCTTTAGTGTTTGGAGTTATTTTCCGTTTAATATCTTCAATATCAGGTGACCAATTTGCTTCTTCATCGCAAAGATAGTGCACAGCGCTCCCTCCAGACAAACTAATAGCCGCTGTCCATAATGGGTAATCGGGCATAGGTACAAGTACTTCATCACCACTATTTAGTAAAGCCTGCATGGATTGAACGATTAATTCTGATACACCATTACCGATGTAAATATCTTCAACATCTAAACTATTAATTCCGCGAGCTTGATAATACTGCATGATTGCTTTACGGGCAGAATAAAGGCCTTTAGAATCGGAATATCCTTGTGAGGAAGGTAAGTTTCTAATCACATCAATTAATAATTCATCAGGCGCAGCAAAACCGAAAGGCGCTGGGTTACCAATGTTGAGTTTCAGGATAGTTTGACCTTCTTCTTCCAGTCGTTTTGCATGCTCTAGAATTGGACCACGGATATCGTAACAAACATGATCCAATTTTGTGGATTTTGAGAAATTTACCATAAGTTGCTCTTTTTAGTTCTTGTGTTGATATTTTTACTGAAAAAAACAATCTACTCCTATTTCGATAATTTTTGAAGATGCTATTATAGTTAGCTCAATAAATATTATTTAATTGTCTATTTTTTATGCGGGGGAGTGTTATGAAAACCATTTTAACGGTAATTGGTAAAGATCAAACAGGTATTATTGCTGGTATTAGCCAAAAGTTATATGAATTAGATATGAATATTTTAGATGTCAGCCAAACTATCATGGATGAGTATTTTACGATGATTATGTTACTTGACCTATCTAAAATTAATGTGTCATTTGATGAAGTAAAAACTGTGTTGATGCAAACAGGTGAAAATCTAAAAGTTAAAGTTAATCTTCAAAGAGAAGAAATTTTTGATGCTATGCATCGTTTATAATATTAATTCTATATTTTAATAAAAGGATAATACTAATGGAAACAAAACAGATCCTCGAAACCATTAAAATGATTGAGGAAGAAAAACTTGATATCCGCACAATAACCATGGGTATTTCTCTTCTTGATTGTATAGATAGTGATGGTGAAAAAGCACGCCAAAAGATTTATAACAAAATTACACATCTGGCAAAAGATCTTGTTAAAGTAGGTGATCAGATTACTTCAGAATTCGGTATTCCAATAATCAATAAGCGTATTTCTGTTACGCCAATATCTTTAATTGCCGGTGCTAGTGATGATAAAGATTATGTAGCGTTTGCTAAAACTTTGGACGAAGCGGCCAAAGCAGTTGGTGTTAACTTTATTGGTGGATTTTCAGCACTGGTACAAAAAGGTTACCATAAAGGGGATGAAATTTTAATTAAATCAATTCCCCAAGCACTTGCACAGACTGAACGAGTTTGCTCTTCGGTAAATGTTGGCTCTACACAAACGGGGATCAACATGGATGCAGTAAAGCAAATGGGAAATGTCATCAAAGAAGCCGCGCAGTTAACAGCTGATAATAGTAGCATGGCCTGTGCTAAGTTAGTTGTGTTTGCTAATGCGGTTGAAGATAATCCATTTATGGCAGGTGCCTTTCATGGCGTAGGGGAAGCTGATTGCGTCATTAACGTTGGTGTCAGTGGTCCTGGTGTAGTTAAGCGAGCACTTGAAAAAGTCAAAGGTCAGCCATTTGATGTTGTAGCTGAGACTATCAAAAAAACTGCATTTAAAATTACTCGTATGGGGCAACTAGTTGGTAAAGAGGCTTCTGAACGTTTAGGCGTTAAATTTGGTATTGTCGATTTATCGTTAGCTCCAACCCCAGCAATTGGTGATTCGGTTGCACACATTTTAGAAGAAATGGGATTAGAAGCAGTTGGTACACACGGTACAACTGCAGCACTAGCTATGCTAAACGATGCGGTTAAAAAAGGTGGAGTAATGGCTTGTGGCCATGTTGGCGGATTAAGCGGTGCATTTATCCCTGTTTCGGAAGATGCAGGTATGATTGATGCTGTAAATAACGGTGCACTTAATCTTGAAAAACTAGAAGCAATGACCTGTGTTTGTTCTGTTGGACTGGATATGATTGCAATTCCAGGCGATACGCCAGCTGAAACTATTTCGGCGATCATTGCAGATGAGGCTGCAATAGGGGTGATTAACCACAAAACAACAGCGGTGCGAATTATTCCAGCCGAGGGATTAAAAGTAGGAGATAACATTGAATTTGGTGGTTTACTTGGCCATGCTCCCGTTATGTCAGTAAACAAATTTAGTTCATGTGATTTTATTAATCGAGGTGGAAGAATTCCCGCTCCAATTCATTCATTTAAAAACTAATATATTTATTTTAAATGAATATTTTCCCTTACTCCGTCTACAGCAAGGTAGGCGGATTATCGCTATAAATAATGAATATTCCTTATTTCATGAATTGGTGGCTTTTATTCGGGTATCTATTATCAAGGCTGCTTTTCTTGCCATAATAATTTTAAGTATATAATTTTTAATTATATAGTATTTGTACTTAAGTATATACCTAAAAGATGTGGTTTAAGATGTGGTTTAAAATGTACCTTACTGATACTTAATGGGCAATAAAATAGACTTTAAGGCTTGTTATTACTGGGTTTGGTGTGCTTTGCAGGGTTTAAAAGAATGTTGCTGTTTATTGATTTGGTGCGTGGGCGGGACTTGAAAAGCACTGTTTAAATCCTTTTTCATAAAGTATTGTGTTTGTTTCTTCTGTTTGTTGTACCCCCATTTGTACCCCCAAAAGAAAAAGTGCCCCCAAAAATTAGGTATTTTAATCTTGCCAAATTGAAAGGTTAAAAATTGGTTTTAGAATTTTGACGGTGTAAAAATTTATCTAGGTGAGCGGTATCCGTTAATTATGTTTTAGATTTTTTATACCTCCCCCCCCCATAAAAATAAAATTTTATAAAAAAGTGTTCACGGTGTTCACTACTTGCTTGAAGCCTTATTATAAAAGGGTTTGAGCGGTGAACACTTAATGATTTACTATTCACAAGTGTACACTTTAGGTGTTCACTCAATAAAAAACCGCCAATTAGGGCGGTCTCTATTTTATATTTTATTGGCTCAATTTGAGCTACTAGTTAGGCTCTTCAGCTTTTGGTATCCAATCTTTGTCAGAATTTGTGTGCAAGTGTACACTACAATTTAACTGAATAGCTCTTTTTTAAAGATGTTTACTATTTGGTCTTCAACATCTTCAAAGCCTTTATTTAAAAAGTCCTTTTTAGCGGTAGAGCGCTTAAACTTCATGGGATGGTTTGGGTCAGCAACATACGCGGCATAAGCGGCAGTATAGCCAACTCGCCCAGTTATACGGGTACCATTTACGACTACTTCTCTATACTGCGAATTAACTAAGTTAGATGTGTCGATTGGGGTGTAAAGCGCTGCTTGGTTAGCTCCAACAATTATTGAAGCATGCATCGCTTTAACTGCTTTATTTTTGATTATGTTGTTTACGGTGTTATCTAAACCTTTTATGCATCCTCTAACACCTTTTACTTTTATTGCCATTCTTAGTCACCAGTAGTTAATGTAGGTTATTTTATTCTTGTGCAAATCCCTTCTAATTTAGTTCTAAGGTTAATAATGTTAGTGTCATTATCTATATTTTTAATATCTATTGTTGTTATGTATTTAAATGTGTCTTTATCAATTGCCTTTATAGTATTCACAATATGAGTTTTATAAGCATCAGATATTTCATCTTCAGTTGAGTCAATTTTACTTAAATCAATAAGAGTATTTTCTATCTCTTTGTTTATTTGGTATAATTCATTATTAATTATTCTAAATGTCCTTAGATCCTCCAAAGATGACACAGGATCACCCAAGTCTTCATTAGCTCCGACATTGTGTTTTTGATACTGGTTATCTATACAGCGCCAATCACCTACAAGATACTCTTTTGTAATCTTATCTTCACCACAGCCGAATAAAGCAAGGCTAACTAAACTAATTATCAAGATTCTTTTCATACCATCAACTCTTTTAAAATTTTAATTAATGGTATGAAAATTCGCCTATAAAATCAACGACGATTTAGTAGCCCTCCCGGTCTTTGTTCTTTCATAATCTGCGCACGAATAGCTTGTTCAATGTTTTTAGCTAGTTGCTGTCCGTCTTGTTCTGACATGCCACCGCCACCATCAATGTTAATCGGCATATTAATATTAAGGTTGATATTTGAGCCACCTTTACCATTAGATGTAATTTGGCGATTGCTTAATACTCGCCCATTTTCTCCTGGTATTAAATATTGCTTTCCGCCTGCTACCAAGATTTCTGGCTTTCCACCCTCACCAACTCGATACATAGAGTTAGCGTCTACTGGACCGCCGTTTTTACGAGCACCTGCTATACCCAACGCTTTCATTGAACCGATAGCTGTTGCATACGATGTTGCGCCTGTAGTTGCTGCTGCGCCCTGCGTGGCAATAGATGCATACATGGCAGCAGGTTGATATGCTGCTGCTAATAACGTAGCCTCAGCCACTTGCGCCGCCGTTGTTGATGCCGAGGTTGTTTTAGCAACAATTGCGTTCTTGACGTATTGCATACCCATTTGAACAAGTGACCCGATAGCCTCGTTCAAAATCACATTAGCAAAGTTCTGCATTGCCTGCGTTGCTGTCATCGTACCTGACGCTAAGCCTGATATTGTACTTGTTGCGCTACTTGCTAATCCCTCAAGAGATGACGCTAAAAACTCGTTAGCATCACTCTGATTTCGCCAAATTTCCCATTGTGCATTGATACGATTTTGTTCGTACTGATGATTAGCCGCTTCACGCAATGC
>NZ_JAGGHR010000058.1:0-3565 GCF_024104075.1 Gilliamella sp.
CTCTTGTCTGTGATAAGCCGTTAGTTTTGTTTTTTTATGTATACTCATTACAGTAGTTTCTCAAATTACTGTAAATAACGCTAGTAAATCCTACAACTAAAATTTTATTAAAAAATTTAAATTTAAAAATATTTCACATGTTTTTGTATTAATTTTAAACTTTTTTTTATCTCTATTACATCTTTTAATTTTTCTGCTTCACTAGGTATATTTCGAATCAATAAATTTGCATTTTTCTTTAATAGGTTAAACAAATAGGTGCATTCTATTTTACCGCTATATACTACTTCCTTTTTATCATATCTATTATCTATAAATTTAATATTACAGGTTTCACCAACAAAATGAACCTCAAAATAGAATGGTCCATCCATAAAACTAAAATGGGCTACATTATTTTTTTTAGCTATATTATTTTTTTTAATTTTACAAGCTTCTCTTAACCACCAATTTAATATAATGACAGTAAAATCATCCCATTTCTTGTCTGGAAAAAATATATTTCCGATTTGGAAATATATTTCCGAAAATATTTGAGTTGATACTTCACTTTTTGATACACGAATAGAATCAGGATTAATTATTAAATCAATCATTATAGGACTCCTTTAGGATAAGCAGTTTCAATTTTTTTAGTAACTTTATTTACCCAAATTTCAATTATCATATTATCAGATGTGCCTCGTCCCAGAATTCGTTCATCTTGAGATTTAAGGACTTTAATATTAGAATATGCTTCTCTGACAGCACGTTCAATTTGTTTTGGAGACATATTCTTAGGAAATAAATCTTTCTTTCCGCTTATTAATATTACTTTTCCTGCATACTATGTCGTTAAAAAATATGATCCATATCTATTTTAACCTTTTTCATACTAGGCAAATTAACTGGTTTCTTTCTTTTTGAAGGTACATAATTCTAACCTCACGGAGCAATACAAGTCAATCCATTAGCGGCATACTGATGCAGGTTAATTCCACCACAGCTAAACCAATCAGGTCCAACTGGGTAAAGCGTCCTATCTGGAGCATAATATCTGAAAGTATTGTAATATAAACTAGTTACTTGTCTAAATTCTATCCTTGATAATATGAATTATATTGTATCGGCTCATATACTATTTTCTGTATCATTATACTTCAAAACTAATAGCGGATTTTCTACAATAAGGTAGCAAAGAAATAAAAACTATGAATATTTAGATATACGATCTTTTCTACATTTGTTAATTACTCTAATAATGAAAAAGCATGATGAAATTCTTCATTTTTTATCAAATCCTGTATCGTTTTATTTATTATTTTGTCATCTAAACTTTCAACAATAATCATATCTGATGTCCAAAAATATAAGCCATTACAACACTCTTTTGTTTCTTTATACTTATTTAAAATAGAAATTATATTTTCGATAGTGAAAAATGTTGCAGTATACCGCTTTCCATTGTCTAAAAAAACTTCAACATCAACATTATCATTTACCAGACTAAGATCTTGATCATATTTTAAAATTTTAATATTCAAAATACTTAAGCTCCTATACCAAATACTTTTAAAACTTCATTGATAACTGTTTGCTGGTTAGCCTTGTTAGATTTACCTAAACCTAATATTTCAATTATACTATCATTTATTTCTCTAAAATAAACATATGCCCCATATCGATCTCTAGCTTCAGAAATTCGTTGGTTCCAATACCTAGATTTTTATTATTTAAAAAGCTGTTCTATTAAATGATCGATACTTGATTGATGCGATTTTCCTGTAATCTCGACTTCTTTAACAAGATTATTACTTTCTTATTCGCGAATAAATTTTAAACAACTCAAACCCCACGATTCAAGCCACACACAATTCAACTAGATATGGCTGAGTAAATCTACCTATACCCAGATCATAATACCCTGAAAGTATTGTAATGTAAGCTGGTTTCCACTATCTAAATATCGTCCCTGATATCTGATTTTGTACAATTGATTCGTGTTCGATTTCCTGAATCCGTTTTATCCCAAAGTTGAAAGCTGCATTCCCTTTGCGGTCTATTTGATGTTTTTGATGCACCGAGCTAATAAAAATTTATTTCATCTTTATTTTTAATTCCATCTTTCATCTATATAGGGAGTTATACTTTCTATAATTAAAAACTTTGATTTACAGTAAAGTGGTAATTTGTTATGTTGAACTGTTATTTCAGAATAATCAGTAAAAGAATTGATGGTTGGTGAACAGAAAAAACCAATTTTTGAACCAGACATATTTAACTGAACTATCTCATTAAAAGTAATAATTAAATTTAATGCATTAAATTCAACTTTATCCCATTTTTTAGGGTAAATTTTGGGGATTTTCTTGCAATTTAAATGACATTTAAACTCTGAATAGCTGTCAAATGAAACACTATTCAATTCAATAGATTGAAAATTAAATTCGTTATTAAACATAAATTGAATTTTTTCTCTGCCTAATGCGTTTTCAAACCACATATCAATTCCTTTAGAGAAATTATGATGACCAGGAGTTCCAGAAACATAACCAGTATCCTGATTATTTGAAGGTCTAACATTATATTTGATTCAGTACCATGACTCTGTTCTGTTTTAGAGTACCCAAAACTACACTCTTGAATGAAGGTGGATTTTCTTTTTTTATCAATACATTCACTTTATTGCTGACCATTTCCAGCAATCATAATATTGCTATCTCGTAAAGATGACCGTGTAATGGTAATTGATTGGTATACCAACACCACGCTTACCTATCTAAATGCATCTCTTCGACTTTTACCATCATACGATGTTTTCTTATTTTTTAACCAAATAGATCAAACCAAATCAACCCATTAGGCACATAATGATACAGATTAACCTACCCCAACAGCTGAATCGAGATTATCAGGATAAAGCGTCCGCAGTTGAATATGTATTTATTTTATTTTTTCATTAAGAATATTAATAAACAAATTATATATATTCTGGCAAAAATTTGAATTTTCAATTGCTTCAGGTAACACGAGTACATAATAAAATACATTATCAAAATGCAAATTTATATCATAAGGTTCAAAATCAGAATCATTATCAAATTCAAATAGTGTAGCGATTCCATTCAACGTTGTATTTTTTGCCTCAACTCCAAAACAACCTTCACCATTAATATCCAAATTATAGCCATTCTCAAGGTGATAATCTTGCATTTCATCATTTTTATAGAAAAATAGAAATTCTTCATCTCGAAAACTATCTTGTTTATATTTATAATTAATAGACGCTATTTTTTTGATCAATGAAGAAAATACATCATCTATCAACTTATTAGTGTAAAAGCCATACATAACACCTGTCCATTCAGTCATATATTTATCTCCTAAACTGTTTGCATCCGGAAATGCAGTATTTAATATCATCTCGAAGCTTATTTGTAAATACCCCAAACTCAGTACACAACTCGCGTAGAAAATTAAACTGCTTGTTTTAGTGTTTTATACTCAATCGGTGTCATGTTATTTAATGCCTCATGCGGTCTTTCGGTGTTATAAATCGTTAACCATTCTTTGGTTATTTTCCTTG
>NZ_JAGGHR010000059.1:0-3547 GCF_024104075.1 Gilliamella sp.
GCATTGCGTGAAGCGGCTAATCATCAGTACGAACAAAATCGTATCAATGCACAATGGGAAATTTGGCGAAATCAGAGCGATGCTAACGAGTTTTTGGCGTCATCATTGGAGGGATTAGCAAGTAGTGCGACAAGTACAATTTCAGGCTTGGCGTCAGGTACGATGACAGCAACGCAGGCAATGCAAAACTTTGCCAATATTATCCTAAATGAGGCTATCGGGTCGTTGGTTCAAATGGGTATGCAATACGTCAAGAACGCAATTGTTGCTAAAACAACCTCGGCAGCAACGACAGCAGCTCAAGTGGCGGAAGCTACGTTATTAGCAGCAGCATATCAACCTGCTGCTATGTATGCTTCAATCGCAACACAGGGCGCAGCAGCAACTACAGGCGCAACATCGTACGCAACAGCTATTGGCTCAATGAAAGCGTTGGGTATAGCGGGTGCACGTAAAAATGGCGGTCCAGTAGACGCTGGCTCAATGTATCGTGTTGGCGAGGGCGGAAAACCTGAAATCTTGGTAGCAGGCGGAAAGCAATATCTAATACCGGGTGAAAATGGACGAGTGTTGAGTAATCGCCAAATCACATCTAATGGCAGAGGGGGTTCAAATATGAGTCTTCACTTTAATATGCCGATTAACATTGATGGTGGCGGTGGCATGTCAGAACAAGACGGACAGCAACTAGCTAAAAACATCGAGCAAGCTATTCGCGCGCAGATTATGAAAGAGCAAAGACCTGGGGGGCTGCTAAATCGTCGTTGATTTTATAGATGAATTTTCATACCATTAATTAAAATTTTAAAAAGGTTGATGGTATGAAAAAAATCTTGATAATTAGTTTAGTTAGTCTTGCTTTATTCGGCTGCGGTGATGATAAAGTTACTAAAGAGTATTTGGTGGGCAAATGGGATTGTAGCTTTAAAAAATATGAAAGTGAGTACGATCCAAAATTCAAAGAATATGATGACTATTCCTTGGAAAGTAGCGAGAAAGTAAAACAATCATATAAAATTGTTGACGGCGTTTTAATGTCAAAAATAGCTAATAATGAGGCTGTTGAAGTTGACTTAGATAAGATTTATAAAAATTTAACCATACAAGGTAAACAAGGTGATTGTGAATACACTACAAATCGAAACTTGATAAAAAATTCAGGCAATAAATTTACTTGGGAAATGGAAATGTTTTTTACTTGTTCAGATAAGGGTGGAGAGGTAACTAAATCGAAAACAAAAAGAGAAAGAATTTGCACAAGAATAAAATAGGTATCAATTATGTGGTTATTGTACGGTATTGCAATATTTGGTGTAGTTATAATGGTACTTTATTATGGATTACTTTTTCTTCAACAACAGCAAATAAAAAAGTTGGTTAATCCAGATAAATACGAGTCATCTAATCGTTCATTGGAAGCTAGCGTTTCAGAGAATAAATATGCTGGAATGAAGCATGTTAGTGATGTTGGTGATTTGCATGAGGACGAATTGCTTGGATACAAGAATATTCATAGCGATCATGTGCTTACTTATAAGTGGTCAGAAGGATCAAAAGACTATGAAAACCTCGAAAATTCATTTAATGACAATTCAAATCATAAAATAATGAGCCGTAAAAATGCAGAGGATGATTGGTTAGACTGGGTTGACGATGATTGTGTTGTAGAACAAAAGAAAGCAGGGAAGAAAAAAGTCAGATTAAGTAAAAGAGAATGGCTTGAGCCATTAAAAAAACTTCCAGATCAAGTTATCATTGATATGCATTTTAAGATTTTATCGTTAATAAAGAAACATTATAAACTGAGAGCGCAGGGTAAAAATTTGGATATCGCAATTGATTTCTGTGAACAAGGCATTACCCTGTCAAGGCTTGTTATAGAAGCGATGAAAAGAAAGCATTCCGAAATGTCCTCTATCACGGAACAGTATACGGGAAAGCGTGATAAGTTTTTTTACCCCAGCAATCCAGCATATACTCAGTATGCTGTAATTTTAAAAAGGCAGAAAAACTTTGATAAATTAGCGGTTATAAATGCTAAAAAAGAGGCTGAGGGGTGGGGAAAAGGTAATGATTATTGAGTTAAATAACTATTGACTATTAAAGCAATTCAAACCCTCTAAGAGGGTTTTTTATTATCTAAAATTGACTGATCAAATCAATATTTATTTTCAAGTTAAAATTTAATTTAAGTTGCAAATATTGTTTTTTATGTGTATTATGCAACATAAAAACAATTTTAACTTGAATTTAATAGGTGATCAATATGAATAATAAACGTAATGGTGGTTTGGCAAGGGCTAAAGCTTTAACTGCACAGCAAAGAAGTGAAATAGGGAAGAAGGGCGCAAAGAAAAGAGAAGAAAATAAAAATTTACCTATAGCAACACATATGGGTGAATTAAAAATAGGTGAAACTATATTAGACGTATCTGTTTTAAGTGATGATCGTAGAATAATATCTCAATCATCGGTGTTTAAGGCATTAGATCGACCGCAACGAGGTATTAGAATTAAAGGTGAATCCGAAGATATAATGCCAGCATTTATGGATGCTAAAAACCTTTTACCTTTTGTTGGCGATGAGTTAAAAAAATTAGTCAAAAAGGTAAGATATAAAAATAAAAATAACCAAATACAAGAAGGCTTTGAGGCATCAATACTGCCATTGGTTTGTGAATTATATCTAAAAGCAAGAGACGCAAATACTTTACTTAAAAGTCAAATGGATACCGCATTTAAAGCTGAAATTTTAGTTAGGTCATTAGCTAAAGTTGGAATAATTGCTTTAGTGGATGAGGCTACAGGATACGAGAAAGATAGAGCTAAAAATGCATTGGCTGAAATTTTAGAGCGATTTGTGGCGAAGGAATTACAACCTTGGGTAAAAACTTTTCCAACAGAGTATTATGAACAGCTCTTTAGGGTATGGGAACAGAAATTTCCTCCCGAAAATATAAATAAACGTCCTGCTTTTATGGGGACAGTAACCAATAATGTAATTTACTCCAGATTAGCACCTAACTTATTAGAAGAACTAAAGAAAGCTGAAACAAAATCAGAGAAAAAAGCAAGGCTTCATCAATTTTTAACTGAAGATATTGGTCACCCTAAATTGAGAGAGCATCTTTCATCCATTATAACTTTATTAAAAATATCTAAGGATAAAGCACAGTTTTTAGCCTTAGTTGATCAGGTTCACCCTAAATATAATACAACTTATGAGTTTGATCTTGAGGATAGCGTGAAAGAATAAAAATTAATGACTACAACCCGCCAAGTGCGGGTTTTTATTGGTTATTTTGAAAAGTGCTTACCGAAGAAAAATAAAAAAGCAAAAAATAAAATAAATCCAAAGGGATTGCTAAAAAATACACTTATTAATGTGCTCTCAGGAACATTTCTCGCTTCAATCAGTAAATCTTGCGCAAATACAAAATTGCTAAAAAACAGCGATAACATGCATAGTATTAATTGTAGTAGCTCAAACTTAACCTGACAGACACGTATTACTCATCGGCTTTCATTTTAACAAAATGCGTGTCCG